>JAISHZ010000240.1 GCA_031262285.1 Lachnospiraceae bacterium
GATTCGATCAAAAGAAGATCCAATGTGAGAGTTGATTTTTACCCTCTTATTGGAATGCAAAAAGCCCGCAGTGTATGAGCTGCGGGCTTTTGCTAATCGGTTGACCCCTGAATAGTAACAAAATTGCATTCCGAAATTTGATTTGCTATACTGAACACATTCATTCAACTTTCGGCGAAGGAAGAAGATCACATCATCAATGTTTCTCTTCTTTGGGATTCCCTCGCCGAATCACATACAGATCAGTGAGGAACTATTTTGAAGACACCTTTCAATCTAAAAGTGGATGCACATGTTCACTCCATCAACAGTATTCATGCTTACAGTACTATCGCAGAATCTGCTGCACAAGCTGCCGCACAAGGACTCGAATGTATCGCAATCACAGATCATTTCGGTCCTATGTTTTTGGGTGTTTCGTTATGGCAAGCATACGTGGGGATTCGCAATATCAATAATCTACCACCCACGATTTACGGAGTACGGGTGTTGAGCGGTGTAGAGATTGATATCGTTTCTACTACCGGAGAACTGGCGTACGCAGATACTTACTTTCCGTTTGCGCCGAATGAAACAGTCGCCGCGCAACTGCTACCCGCCTGCGATGTGGTGATCGCCAGTTATCACGGTTTTGTAGCTCCTTATTCGTCCCAAGTCAATACGCAAATGTTAGTCGGCGCACTGCGTCATCCTTATGTCACGATTCTTGGACATTGCGATCGCGTTCACGGTGGATTTGACGTCGAGCAGGTCGTAGCAACCGCAAAAGAAGAGCACAAGATCATAGAGCTCAACTGTCATTCGCTAGACTTTGGGGAATCTGCCGTACAGTTTATCAAGCAGCTTGCTAATTTATGTAAGCAATATGGCGTATGGATCAGTGTTGACAGTGATGCACACAACGCATTTGAGGTTGGACAGTTTCAAAAAATGGAAACTCTTCTGGAGAGTATTGATTTTCCGGAAGAACTTATTGCGACACGTACGCTTGAGTCCTTCTTGCACGTTTTGGAAACACAGGCTAATGCTCGTAAAGCGAAATTTGCTGTTGTTCTTCCTTCTTAATAAGAAAAGGTTCCTGTACCAGCGACTTTGGCGTCTTCCTATATTTAGAAATTGAAGATCGATTATTGGAAGTAGTTATTGCTTCCTATAATCGATGCTAATATTACTTCTTCACACTCAACGGAGGAATCTAGTGCAACGCATTCAAGAAGATATCAAAACAAAACATTTTCATCAAATCTATTTACTGTATGGTCAAGAGCGTTATCTTTGCAGGCAGTATCGGGATCGGTTAAAGGTCGCGCTTAGTGAAGAAGTAGATCCTATGAACATTCATTCTTTTGAAGGTAAATCCGTTCCGGTGGGTGAAATCATAGACTTATCGGAAACTATGCCTTTTTTTGCACCGCGCAGAATCTTTATCTTAGAAAATACAACTCTGTTCAAATCTTCCGGAGAGCAGATGGCAGCTTATTTGTCACAGCTGCCGGAGACATCCTACTTTATCTTCGTGGAGAGAGAAGTGGATAAACGTACGAAGCTGTACAAAACGGTCAAGGAAAAAGGACTGATCGCTGAAATGACCACGCCCGATGAAAACACTTTGAAAAAGTGGGCTGCATCGATCCTAAAAAAAGAAGGACTGCAAACGACCGAATCTAGTCTGGAGTACTTACTGGGAAAAACCGGAACAGATATGGAGAATTTGCGTACAGAATTGGAGAAATTGGTTTGTTATTGTGCGGATAAAAAAGTAGTGACACAAGAAGAGATCGATGCTATCTGTACGGTCAGAATATCGAACCGCATTTTTGATTTGGTTAGCGCGATTGCCGAGCACCAACATCAAAAAGCTTTTTCTCTTTATTACGACCTTATCGCACTCAAAGAGCCTCCTATGCGAATCTTATTCCTCATCGCACGGCAATATCAGCTGCTTTTGACTGTCAAGCAAATGAAAATGAAAGGATATCCTCAAAAAGACATTGCTGCCGCGATAAGTTTACCTCCCTTTGTCGCCGGGAAATACAGTAGCCAATCGAATCGGTTCACGATGCAAGAACTGCAAGACACTTTACTTGCGTGTGTAGAAGCGGAAGAAGCGATCAAAACCGGATTGTGTAACGATAGACTCAGCCTGGAATTGTTGATTCTATCTGTCTTGAAACGTTCCGCATGACGAATTCATGCAGTAGCTGTGATTTCGCTTGAAAGTATGGGACTTTCAAACGCCTTAATGAATACACGCATTTGTGGAAGTCGTTTCAACTTAATTAGAGTAAAGATTCTACATTTAACTCTGTATGCTTTGACAAATCCACGTATTCATTCCTGCATTGTACCACAGGGCGAGAAAGTTGACTGTGATTGATGAAAATAATATCCCCGGTTCTACCGTCAGAGAGCTGACATCGATTATGGATATATGTATTTGCGACATTTTCCAAAAACGTCATAATGAAATGAACGTCGTATTTCTGTAAACCTTCTGATTCAAAGATATCAATGACTTTGAACGGACACATCGGTCCGCGGTAAACTCTTGCCGCTGTCATCGCATCATAGACATCGGCGATGGCAACCATCTTCGCATAAAAGTCAATGCGTTCTCTTTTTAAACGTAATGGATAACCGGTGCCGTCGCAGCGTTCATGGTGCATAAGCGCGGCGTTACAGATATGTGCATCAACATTTTTGGATCGCAAAAGTTGAAAACCCATTTGCGGATGCTTCTTTACTTCCATGAATTCAAGCTCCGAAAGTTTCCCGGGCTTCGTAATAATCGAATTGGGTACCAAAAGCTTACCTATGTCGTGAAACAAACCACAGGCAGTCGCCAGTTCTGTTTGCTGCTCCGTTAATTTGAGCCATTTGGAGAATACATTACAGATTAATCCTACATTCATGCAGTGTGCGTATGTCGTATCGTCGTAATTGCGCATATTTTGCAGCATATCCAAAATAGAGACTTTTCCATTCGCACTTGCAGATACAGCCAGCGCTTCGCTCAAAAGTTGATAGACATTGAACTCTGTATTGCGCGTAACTACCTCATTCATGACGGATTTGAAAGTTTCTACTTCTTTCTCGTAATGGGCTTGGAATAGTTTGAATTCTTCGCTGCTTTTTACCCAAGCAGAATACGAAGGGGTTTGTTGCACTTCACCGCTTGTGGAGATTTGATCCGGTGCGTCATCATTGACATACACAGTCATGACTGCATACATTTCGAGCTTGGAAATCGATTTATCAGTTAAGAAACTCCCTTTGGGAAGAATCATCTGATGATCGATACTCAGTACATCCTCTGATACTTGCATCCCCGGTATCAACTGCGATGTAGATAATCTCTTCATGCATACTCCCCTCTGCTCGCAAATGAGCTCCTTCGTCCGGATCTATGCTCGTTGGGAAAATAAGATTTTTTCGATGTTTAGGTCAGGTCGTTCCATCAAGTTGATATATTCGCGTCCGCATTTTACGATCGGACGTGAATATTTTTCTTTGTTGATATAGATAATCGTGCCTTCTTGCCCATTGCTGAGGCGGCAATAATCGTTGATGTAGGAATTTACCACGTTTTCTAAGAATGTTAAGAGAAATTTCGGATCGTACTTGCCATAGCTTTCTTTTTCCATGGAATCGATCACATCAAAAGGACACATAGGACCGCGATAGCTTCGCTTGGCAGTCATGGCATCATAGACATCCGCAATCGTGACGAATTTGGCAGAGGATGGAATCCTTCTCCCCGGCCATTTGAGGGGATATCCCGAACCGTCACACCGTTCATGATGCATTAATACGGCGTTACTGATATCTTTTTCGATATTTTGGGTATGCAAAAGTTCATACCCCAGAATCGGATGTTTCTTGATGATCTCAAATTCTTCGTTTGTTAATTTCCCGGGTTTGGCAATGATGCTGCGCGGTACCAATTGTTTGCCGATGTCGTGCAACACACCGCAAACAGTCAACATCTCTGTTTCCGCTTTGCTTCGTTTCATCCATCTGGCAAGTAAGTTACAGATCAGACCTACGTTCATGCAGTGTGCATAAGTAGCGTCGTCGTAATCTCTCATGCTGTGTAGCATCTGCAAAATGCCGAATTTGCTCGGCGCTCCTGATATCAACCGCAGCGCGCTCTGCAAAATCTCATCCGGATCAATGGCTTCTTGTTTCTCAATGACACCGTTAATCACGTCTCGGAATGTATCCACTTCATTCATGTACTGCTTTTTGAACTGCTTAAATTCCGGCGTGTCACGAA
>JAISHZ010000385.1 GCA_031262285.1 Lachnospiraceae bacterium
GGTCACGGCAATATTTTATATGATGGTTCTATGCAAAAGATTAAGCGACAGTTTGACACTTACCGTACGATGACGGTGGCATTTTTACCTGCTGCAAATCCGGTCGCCGTCGAGGGGACAAGTATCCTCTCATGGAGCAATGGACGCGCCGTTTATCGCCTTGATATGGCAAAAACCACTGTTGCTGCAGTAATGACCGTTTTAAGTGCTCAATTAGACATACAGGATATGACGGTTGATAGTCCTCCACTCGAGGAGGTCGTCGCAGGACTATATCGGGAGCACGGACTATGAGTAGAATCCATTTTCAAAAGTCATACCTATCTTTATTCAAGATGCGCGTAATAGCGGGTCTTCAATACCGTGCGGCGGCATGGGCGGGCGTGGCGACGCAGCTTTTCTTTGGGTTTATGTTTATCATGATATACAAAGCCTTTTACGCCTCGTCTAATACCGCGACGCCCATGGAATGGTCGCAGCTTGTGTCATATATATGGCTACAACAAGCTTTTTTAGGGATTATCATGCTTTGGTATCAAGATGGTGAACTCCTTAGCGCTATCACAAGCGGCAACGTGGCTTATGAACTATGTCGTCCGTATGGATTATTTTCTTTTTGGGTCGTGCGGTTGCTTGCCATGAGGCTGTCAAATGTACTGCTACGTTGTTTGCCGATCTTGATCATCGCTTCTTTATTGCCGGTAAGTTATCGCATGAGTTTTCCGGCCTCACCCATGGCTGCATTCCTGTTTATGTTATCGCTATAGATATCACTATTATAGATTACTGCAATATCCATATTTATTTATATCCTCAACTTTGTCAAACTCTCGACACTTTGCGCGCGTCTCATGATCGGCGTAGCGGCAGAGTTTTTGCAAGGTAACGTAATACCCGTCCCACTGATGCCAATGTGGCTACAAAACATTTTAAACTGGCTGCCATTTCGCTATACATCCGATTTGCCTTTCCGCATTTATTCGGGGAATATCGTCGGAATGGATGCTTTGTTTCAAATCAGCATTGAAATCCTATGGGTTATCGCTTTATTCATGCTCGGCGCATGGACTTTTCGGCGCGTGTTGCGGCGCATTGTGATACAGGGGGGATAGAAAACAGTTTTTTCGTAGCGATTTGCGCTTTTTGTGTATAAATTCAAGCATAAATTTGATTTGGGTGTCATACATAAGTTGACTTCCGGTTACTCCGTGCCCTCGCAACCGGCACGAATCATGAACTTAACGAAAGGTTGTTTATCCTATGCTTTATTTTCGTTACATACGTATCTTGATAAAATCTTTCATGCAATATCGCTTATCTCTATGGCTGACAACGATCGGCCAGTTCTTCGTATCCTTTTTTGCCTTTATTGGTATGTATCTATTGTTTGAGCAATTCGGATCAATTGCCGGATGGAGTTTTGGAGAAGCGGCACTTATGTTTGCCGTGGTACTGATTGCCTTTTCCATTACGGAATGTTACGCTCGCGGGTTTGATTTGTTCAGCAGAATTGTAAAAAGCGGTGATTTTGACCGTATTCTGCTACGCCCCAGCAGTACTGTTTTACAAATCCTCGGTTCCAATTTTGAAATCTCTCGTTTGGGAAGGTTTGTTGAAAGTGTTGTTGTATTGTGGATTGCGATCACACTGCTAGATATACCGTGGACTATCACCAAAGTAACTACGCTGATTCTGATGGTACTCAGCGGTATTTTCATATTCACCGGCATCATTATCTTAGGTGCGACGGTATGCTTTTTCACCGTGGAAGGTTTGGAATTTATCAATATTTTTACCGACGGCGGACGCGAGATCGCACAGTACCCGCTAACTATTTATCCCAAATGGGTGATGCGATTTTTCACGTTCATCATACCGTTTGGCAGTTTTAACTATCTACCGCTGCTCTATTTAACCGGACGTGCGACAGAGCATGTTACGCTGTATATGCTCTCCCCCTTGTTCGGTATAGTCTTTTTGTTTCCATGTCTGTTTATATGGAGGCTTGGGGTCAAACGATATTTAAGTACAGGGAATTGAACTCTAATAGTCAAGCAATCAAATAGACAATCGATATTTACCACAGAAAGGGAACCCTCATGGAATACCAGCAACTCTTTGCATTTGCGATGAGGCAAAAAGCCAGAATTTACGAAAAATGCGGGGAATATCATGCAAACGCAACGTCACTATCTCCCACGGCAGCCCATCCCAACTTGAAAACCAACAAAATCGAAAAGTCTGTTTTCAACGTGCTTGTCAAAATGATAAGTTCCCACCCCAAACCTTCTAAGGCGTTACAAGTGCTCAGACGAATGCAACCAACCGATCTCTCTACATCGAAGAAAGATGAAATGAGATTCCTAGGGGTAAAAGTATCACAATTACAAATATTGGCAGAAGCATTATTCAAAACGCATGACACCGGCGCGTGGCTTCCCAAAAAACACTTTGAATCTTGGAACGAACAAGACTACCACGCATACATAGAAATTTGCTATAAGATGTATATAGTCGGAAAACAATACCAAACACCCAACCTTACCGCGCCTTCCCGTTATGGTTCGACTGGTATAAACTGACTTTAAACGTAGATCAGCGAACGTGTGAACTGTAACCGTGAATAGCAACGCATTGCAAGCACGAAACGTATGAATTGAATTCCTATGAAAGTCATGCTACAATATGAAAACGACTAATCAGATACTCGCAGATAGAACCAAGTAATGTTGAGATTGGAGAAAGCATGGCTTCAAATACGAACGAAGATTATTTGGATAGCCTATTACAATCTATACTCAATATGGAAGAATCCACAGAAGACTCCAAAGACGAATCCACAGATGACTCTACAGAAGATTCCCAAGATGACTCCACAGATTCATCAGAAAACAAATCGCCGCAAGACGATTTGTTTTCTAATGAATTAAATACCCCTTCAACAATCGATGACATCCTCAATGCTCCTCAACAAAGCAATACCACCACCGACGAGATATCGACGACAAATGCCATTTCAATAGATGACAAAACCAATTATTTGGATGCGATGGCTGCCTATACAGATGACAAAGTCAACGAACAAAATGACTTACAGGATGTCGATGTAAGCGATATGGAGGCGTTGCTTCGCTTTGTGGCAGAAAATCGCGAATCCTCCGATGAGGACGAATCAGAGCCATCCATGTCAGAAGATGAGATCGAACAACTACTGGAACGAAATAAGAAGTTCGATTCATCGGTGAATACAGACATTCCATCCCCTTATGATGACCAACCAATAGATTTGACTGCGATTAACAACCCAGACTGGGACGATATCCAGTCATTACTTCAAAAATCCGACCAAAATGAAATCATAGAAGACACGCACAGTTTCACAAACGACGATTCGCGAGAAGAGGAACCATATCAAACATCGGATTTGTATCACAAAGGATCACTGAAAGAGAAGAAACCCAAAAAGAAGAAAAAACCTTCCAAACGAAAATCCGGGCAGACGCAACCGGAGTCAAGCCAAAGCGAAGCGGATTCAGAAGAGCGAAACCAAACAGATCCGATTCAAGAAGAACCCCATCCCCCCAAGCACCATCGAGCGAAAAAGCCCAAAACCGACAAGCCAAAAGTCAACAAGTTCAAAACCGACAAACAAAAAGCGAATCAACAAAAAGCCGATCAACGGAAAAGCAGAAATAAGAAACAATCGAAAAAGGACGATCGATCTATAGCATCCGAACAAAAATCGAAGAGTGATCTTTCCTTTGATTCATTAGATCTCAATGAACAAAATCCATTTACGAATTTTGATTTTTCGCTAGACTCAAATGAATCGCAAGAAATCCCTTTGTTTGGTGCGAAGGAAACAACGGATTTACTTACAGGCGACAAGACACAAAAAGAGAAATCACAAAAGAAAAATAACAAAAAAAGCTTTTGGGCAAAGTTGAGTGATTTGTTGTGGGAAGAAGAGGAAGAACCCACGGAACCTTCCGCTTCAAAAGGCTCTGCTCCCAAAGATAAGTCCAAAAAGAAAAAGACGAAAAAAACCAATAAACCCCAAAAAGGCGGCAAAGTTTCCGGTAAAAACCAAAATGACGATGATGAGGAAATTATCGAAAAAAAATCATCGAAACCCAAAAAACCAGCCAAGGAAAAAGCTCCTGTCGCAGCAGTAGAAACAGCGCCTTCTCCCAAGCTTTCCAAAAAGAAGATTGGCTTAGTGGCAGCAGTCTGTGTGACTTTTGGGTTAGCGGTGCTACTCTTGTCCTTTCTGGCGACGCAGGTTATGAACCGCACCAAAGCCAGAGAAGCCTATTTACAAGGCGACTTTGCACGATGCTACACAGAGTTTTATCATATGAGAAGAAATGAAGATGAAGAATATATGTTTCGCAGATCGGAGTACATCTTACGCTCGCTACTACCATTAAAAACGTATCAGATGTACATGGAGATGGGGGATAGGGTCCGCGCTTTGGATCAATTGATTCAGTTTACTTTCTATTATCCGGTTTTGCAAAAAGACTCCTTGGAATTGAACGTTACGAACGAATTTCAATCTTCTTACCAGTCAGCACTTACCCTATTGTTTGACCAATTCGGATTGACACAGGAGCAAGCTTTGGACATCGCGAACCAGCCGGACGATTTGATTTATACGAGGATGGTAACCGCCGTAGCAAATGGAGAGAACTATGAGATATGGCGAAGTGACGAATTGCCCAATGACGAAGTCTCCGATGACGGACCACCGTACGAAAATATGCTTCCGGAGGAAGAAGGTCTACCAACCACCAATTTTTTTGAATGAGATACCATCCTAGGTTACCATTCAGATACACGCCATTAAGCATAAAAGTAACCGATGCGCATACAGGAGAATCACATGATAGCGATTTTGGATTATGATGCCGGGAATATCAAAAGCGTCGAAAAAGCGATACAATATTTGGGAGAACAAGCCGTCATTACCAGAGACAAAAGCGTGATCGAACGTGCGGACGGAGTGATCCTCCCGGGCGTAGGCGCTTTCGGGGATGCCATGGATAAACTACGGTTTTACGGACTGATCCCCATGATAACGCAGATCGCCGCATCGAAAACCCCATTTCTGGGGATTTGCCTCGGATTGCAGCTCCTATTCGAAAGCAGCGAAGAATCTCCGGGGGTAGCGGGACTTAGTTTGTTGAAAGGAAATATTCTACGCATACCGGATACAAATGACTTGAAAGTACCGCACATTGGTTGGAATGCGCTTGCCTTTCCGAAAGAGAACACACGAGGCAGACTTTTTGCAGGAATAGAAGATCATGCATATGTATATTTTGTGCATTCCTATTATTTACACGCACAAGAGGAATCAATCGTGAAAGCGACGACCGAATATGGCGTAACGGTACATGCTTGTGTGGAAAAAGACAACATTTTCGCCTGTCAATTCCATCCGGAAAAAAGTTCTGAGGTCGGTTTGTCCATCCTAAAAAATTTTATCAAAATCGCGAACGAACATAAACCAACATGACAAAGGAAACTGACGAAACATGCATACAAAACGAATTATCCCCTGCTTAGATATCAAAGACGCGAGAGTGGTAAAAGGAGTCAACTTCGTCAATTTGCGTGACGCAGGAGATCCTGCGCAAGTAGCGTCGTCTTACGACAAGGCGGGTGCCGATGAAGTAGTCTTTTTGGATATCACAGCTTCATCTGATTCCCGAGAAACCTCCAAACAATGGGTCAGAGAAGTAGCATCCCAATTGTTCATTCCGTTTACAGTGGGTGGCGGGATACGCACGGTAGAAGATTTTCGAGATATTTTGCGAGAAGGTGCCGATAAGATTTCTGTCAATTCCGCTGCGATCTCCAATCCTGATTTGATCCGACAAGCCGCGACCAAGTTCGGCAGCCAGTGTGTGGTTGTAGCGATCGACGCGAAACGTCGCGCAGATGGGAACGGTTGGACGATCTACCAATACGGCGGACGCAAAGACACCGGCATTGATGCCGTCGAATGGGCAAAGGAAGCACAGCGTCTGGGAGCAGGAGAGATCCTTCTGACCAGTATGGATTGCGACGGAACCAAAGCAGGATATGATATTGCACTGACTCATGCTATTTCGTCGGCAGTCTCTATTCCTGTG
>JAISHZ010000254.1 GCA_031262285.1 Lachnospiraceae bacterium
TGCCGGAGGATGTTCTTACGATATATGAAAAATTGATTCATGATGAGATGTTTCGGACACCGGTAGGGATTACCTATTTACAACACCTACAGACTATGCTGCGGATGAATGATCAGATCGAGGACGATCTGATACCGCCGATCCCGTTACATTTGTATTATGATATGAGTTCACAGGTAGAGACCGACAAGCACCATCCGGTCGATGAGGAGCTACAGGAGACAGACGCACAGAACCAAAATACGGAGCAGATGATCATCAAGAAAGAGGGGAACGACCCTCCATCATCCATCCAAAAACAAAGTACGAAAAAGCCATATCCTGTGCTTCTGATTGTCAATGTCATTTTAGTGGTGATGGTATTAGTGATGTTCTTTATCGCTTTAAGCGGGAATCAGCCAAACATTTTGAATTATCGAAGAGTGATTACAGATGAATACGCCAATTGGGAGCAGGAATTGACGGAACGGGAAGCTCAATTGCGGGAGAAAGAGAAAGAGATTAAAACAGGAGAAAACCAATAGACAGATAAGGGAAAGCAAAGAACGCTTTTCACATCTGATCAGATGTCCGCTGAAGCGGACGAATATCAAATCCTTAAAGTGGGTAATAATAGGAGGATCTGTGGAACGATTAAAGATACTGGTGGTGGATGATGAAGCGAGAATGCGCAAGTTAGTGCATGATTTTTTGGCAAAACATAATTTTGAAGTATTGGAAGCGCAGGATGGAGAAAAAGCAATAGAATGTTTTTACAAAGAAAAAGATATTGCTTTGGTCATTTTGGACGTAATGATGCCGCGTATGGATGGTTGGCAGACTTGTCGGGAGATCCGTTCGACTTCTAAAGTGCCTATTATTATGTTGACTGCGAAGGGGGACGAACGTGATGAATTGATGGGTTTTGATTTGGGTGTTGATGAATATATCTCCAAGCCTTTTAGTCCCAAGATATTAGTGGCGAGAATCGAAGCGATTTTGCGTCGTACGAAACCTGAAGACGCAGAGGCGATTCTTTCTTGTGGCGGAATCGAACTGGACAAAGCGGGGCATCAAGTACTGATTGACGGGAAACCGATTGAGTTAAGTTATAAAGAATTTGAATTTTTGACATACTTTATGGAGAATAAGGGAATTGCACTTTCCAGAGAAATGATCTTAAATCATGTATGGAACTACGATTATTATGGAGATGCGCGGACGATAGACACCCATGTGAAAAAGCTTCGCAGCAAACTCGGGGATAAAGGCAATTTAATTAAAACAATCTGGGGTATGGGTTACAAAATGGAGGAAACAGCCGATTAGGCAATTAGATATGAAGCATTCCATTCGAACGCAGTATGCAGGTATCTTTATTTTATTGATGGCAGGAACCATATTTATTACATGGTTTATTAACAATACGTTTTTGGAAGAATTTTATGTCAACCAAAAATGGAGTGTCCTGCGCAGCGCGCATAAATATATTGATGAAGCGTTTATCCGTATCATATCGTCAGAGGCATCGGAGGAAGACGACGAAACCGATATACCATTAACACTTACGCAGATGGAAGATCTGGATCGCTTCTGTTTCAAAAACAATATCATAGCCTTGGTAATCGACTTTAACTCCAATTATGCTTACGCTTCCTCCAATGGTGGAATCATTTTGGAAGATAGTTGGCGACGTTATTTTTTCAGTGTTTTTTTCGGCGCAAGCTTTCTGGATGATACACAAAATAGACTGATCAACGGCGACAATATGGAATTCTTCGGCGTATTAACCAACGGATATTCGATTGTATTGCGTACGCCACTGGAAAGTATCCGGGAAAGCGCAAAAGTAGCCAATCTTTTTCTGGCATACGTGGGGGGATCCATGATACTGGTGAGCGGAATCATGGCTTGGATGATATCCAAAAAAATCACAAAACCGATTCTGGAGTTGACAAGGATTTCAGAGCGTATGATTCATCTGGACTTTGAGGCAAAATATGAAGGGAGCTCTCATAATGAAACTTCGCTTTTGGGAG
The DNA here is from genome assembly GCA_031262285.1 of Lachnospiraceae bacterium. The sequence goes on from JAISHZ010000254.1 coordinate 2,019, forward strand.
AGAATATTAATCAACTTTCTGAATCCTTGGAGAAAACGATCAGCGAATTAAAGACAGCGAATAATGAGTTAAAAACGGATATCGAAAAGAAAGAAAAAATTGATGCTATGCGAAAAGAGTTCTTGTCGAATGTTTCGCATGAATTAAAAACGCCCATTGCCTTAATTCAAGGCTATGCAGAAGGATTACAGGAGGGAATTCATGATGATTTTGAGAACCGTGAGTTTTATTGTGAAGTCATAATAGATGAAGCTGCGAAGATGAACCAAATGGTGCAGAAGCTACTGACCCTCAATCAATTGGAGTTTGGAACCGAACTGGTGTCCATGGAGCGCTTTGATCTCGTAGAGCTGATTCGAAGCTGTCTGTCCAATGCGGTGATCTTGCTCAAGCAAAACGAAATAACGATAAGAATGCCCGAATATTCGCCAACCTTTGTATGGGCAGATCAATTTAAAATCGAAGAAGTCTTTCTGAATTATTTGACAAACGCAATGCATCATTGCCAACATGAAAAATTGATTGATATACATTTGGAGTTGGATGGAAAAAAAGTCAAGGTAGGAGTCTTTAATACAGGAGAACCGATACCGGAAGAGTCAAAATCAAAGATATGGGACAAATTTTACAAAGTGGACAAAGCGAGAACGCGTGAATATGGTGGGAGCGGTATTGGGTTGTCGATTGTTAAGGCAATTATGGAATCGATGAATCAAGAGTATGGAGTGGAAAACTACGCCAACGGCGTACAATTCTGGTTTACACTGGATTTGGTGGTGGATGTTGGTGAATGATTGCACGGTAGAAACAAGGATTCCACCCGATTGGATCACACAAAGTAATAGAATGGAGGTTATATGAATAACCAAACGATAGAGCGAGAAAAGGTATTATTGGTAGGGGTCGATACAGGAAACGGCGATCATTTTGATCGATCCATGGAAGAATTGGAGCAACTGGCACAAGCATGTGAAATGGAGCCGGTGGGTATCATTACGCAAAAATTGGATCACAAAGGAGGTCCTACGTATGTAGGCAGCGGTAAAATTGAGGAAGTCAAGACATATGCCGGGACTTGTGAGGCGGATATCGTGATCGTCAATGATGATTTATCCCCATCACAGATTCGTAATCTATCCGATTCTTTGGATCTTCCGGTGACAGATCGTACAGGGTTGATTTTGGATATCTTTTCTCGTCGAGCCAAGACAGCGGAGGCTAAGCTTCAAGTTGAGACTGCATCCCTTACTTATTTATTGCCAAGATTGGTAGGTATGCGCAAATACCTTGGCAGGCAAAGAGGTACCAGCGGTGCGATGAGTAACAGGGGTGCGGGGGAAACCAAACTGGAACTGGATCGACGCAAAATCCAGCATAGAATCAGCACTTTGCGAAAAGAATTGGAAGAACTGGAAGGGAACCGAGTTCTGCAAAGAAAAAAGAGAATGGAATCTTTGATTCCGCAAGTGGCTTTGGTGGGATATACCAACGCAGGAAAATCAACGATAATGAACCGTATGCTTTCTTTATGTCAAGAAAAAGAAGAGAAATTGGTGTATGAGGAAGATATGCTGTTTGCTACGTTGGATACCAGTGTCAGAAGGATAGATACAGGAGATCGCAAGCCGTTTTTGTTGACGGATACTGTGGGTTTTATCCACAACTTACCGCATGGATTGATTCAAGCGTTTCGTTCGACACTCGAAGAAGTGAAGTATGCAGATCTACTTGTCCAAGTGATTGATTTTTCGGATGCGGAAAGTGCAAGAGCCATGGAAGTGACCGCTAAGACCCTCAAAGAATTGGGTGCCGCAGACATACCGATGCTGTATGTATACAATAAATGTGACAAAGTGGCGACGAAAGAGGAAAGCGAAGAAACAGAGCATTCCAATATCTTGGTTTTTCGCAAATTTCCGAAAGATGGAGAACGCACTCTCTATTTGTCTGCGACATCCCAAGGCGGAGATGAAGATGGGATTAAAAGACTTTTGTGGAAGATCAAAGAGCTCTTATATGCGAAGCAAGTGATCGCTACCTTTCTCATTCCGTATGATAAAGGTAGTGAGGTCTCTTATCTGAGAGAAAATACAAGCGTTTTGTCCAGCGAGTATTTAGAAGAAGGCGTACTTTTGTGCGTGAGCGCTAACACGGAAATGTTGGCACGTCTTTCAGAATATGCAGTGAAAGAAGGAGATTCCTTAGAATCGATAGATCCCTAAAGAGAGAGCGGGACGGGGAATCGGGATTGGAAGGTGCGGTTCTGTGCATTGATAAGCTATAAACGTGGATCGGCGAACCCTTGATTTGTAACCACAGAGGGGAGTAGATTGAAAACTAAGAGAACTTGAAACACCTTAAATGATAAGCACGCGTTGACCGCGCAGACGGGAGCAAGAATGAAACTACGTTCTATCCTTATGTGGAGCAGATTGGAGAGGAAAAGTCCTGTAATACGCTTGGTGTCTGCTTGCGTGTTGTTTGGGATATTTCTGTGCGTGACCGGCTGTCAGAGTCAAATCCCGGAGTTGACACCGCAGCAAGAACAAGATGTGAAATTGTTCGCGACACAATTGCTCCTTCGTTATGACCAATATCATGTCAATCGTTTGGTGGATGATATATCTACCGCAGAACCAACAGATCCGACACAGCCGAATGATTCGACACAGCCAAGTAATTCGGTGCAGCCGAGTGTTCCATCGCAGCCGAATGATTCCACACAACCAAGTGATTCGACGCAACCGAGCGTACCTAATGAACCGCCTTCGTCATCTGTGCCGGATCAAACAAATGTATCATTAGCGCAATTTTTAAGTTTACCGCAAGGCGTCACGATCACTTATCAAGGTAGTTACACCATACCCTACTATCCGGAAGACGCAGAACAAAGTAATGGATATGTGTTGTATCCGTCTGAGGGAAAAGAATTATTATTCTTGAATTTTACGTTGATGAATGAAAGCGACGCGATGCAGAGTGTCAATATCCGACAGCTCAAACCATCTTTTCGCATCACGACCGCTGATGAGACAGTTTCTACAAAATGGTCCTTTCTGGAGTATGAGCTATTAACGTATTTTGGTGATTTGCAACAAGGGGATTTTGTCAATCTCATTTTACTTACGGAGATCACGCAAGGAACGTCAACGGATATCGTGGAAGTGATCGGCGTAATAAACGGAGAAAGTCAAAATATTACATTGCAATAAGCAGAAAACGGAAAGGACTCCAAAATGGCATTTGACGGCGTAACGTGTGCTTGTGTGGTGCAACAACTCAAGAAAGAACTCATCGGTAGTAGAATTCAAAAAATCGCGCAACCGGAACCCTATGAACTTCTCGTTCAGTGCAGATCACAATCGGGACAAAGCAAGGTCTTATTGTCCGCTAATCCCACACTACCGCTCGTACATCTGACACGGCAAAATAAAAACTCTCCGCTTGTAGCACCGAATTTTTGTATGGTGCTTCGCAAACACATCCAAGGTGGGCGAATCACGGAGATATATCAAGAAGGATTGGAACGAATCATTCATTTTGTTGTGGAGCATTACGATGAAATGGGAGATCTGTGTCATAAAGAATTGATCATTGAAATCATGGGGAAACACAGTAATATTATATTAATCAACCAAGATAAAACAATATTGGATTCCATCAAACATATCAACGCGATGGTGAGCAGTGTACGAGAGATTCTACCGGGTAGAACATACGTGTCTCCTCCTACGCAGGATAAAGCAGATCTCATTTCGTTGACACGTGAGGATTGTCTACGACGATTGGAAACAACTACATCAGAACAAACAATTCAATCATTTGTCTATCAACAATATACAGGGCTTTCACCGGTGATCGGACGAGAAGTGTGCTTTGAAGCAATGTGCAAAGGAGATACCCTCTGCGCGACATTGGACGCAGAGCAAAAAAACGCACTTTACACCGCACTTACGCGACTGAAAGAGAGAGTGGAAAAAGGGGAATATACCCCGCAGATTGTCTTTGACCAATCGATGGAGCCTAAAGAGTATGCGGTAGTCCAGCTCTTGATGTTTTCTTCGGAAGAGTATCAGACAAAGCAATACGACGATATCTCTATTTTGTTGGATGATTATTATGAGCAAAGGCGCGCTTTTGCATCAATACGACAAAAATCAGCGGATATCCGTCACTTGGTACAGAGTCTTAGGGACAAAAATATAAAAAAGCGAGAACTGTATCAACAAAAAATGTCAGATACAGAGGATCGTGATCGTTACCGTGTTTATGGAGAACTTCTTCATACATACCCGAATCAAGAAGCACCGCAGCAAACTTCGGTGACGCTTCCCAATTACTATACCGGAGAAGATCTTACCATTCCTTTAGATCCGATGTTGTCCTTTAGCGAAAATGCCAAACGCTATTTTGCGAAATACAACAAAATGAAACGTACAGCACAGGCTCTTTTGGAACTGCAAAAGGAAACAGATGAGGAGATCTACCACTTAGAATCTATTCTGACATCCTTAGATATCACGGCTGACGAAAGCGATTTGCTTCCCATCAAGAACGAATTGATCGAAGCCGGATATATGAAAAGAAAAGGTAACAAAGCAAAGAATCCTACGAATCATAAGAAAAAATCAGAAAGTACAGCCAAAATCGGTACCCCCATTCATTATCAAACGTCGGATGGGTATGATCTTTATGTGGGAAAAAACAATTATCAAAATGATGAATTGACCTTTTCTTTTGCGACGGGGAATGATTGGTGGTTTCATGCGAAGGGCATTCCGGGATCCCATGTGATCGTCAAAAGCAAGGGAGGAGCACAGATTCCGGATCGCGTCTTCGAAGAAGCGGCGAAGTTGGCTGCATATTATTCCAAAGGCAGAGGATCGCATAAAGTAGAGGTGGACTATATTCAAAAAAAGCACGTCAAGAAGCCGAATCACGCAAAACCGGGATTCGTGGTGTATTACACGAATTATTCGCTCTTGACGGATTCGGACATCAGTCACTTAACACTCATCACGAATGGAAGTTAAGGTAATAGATGCAACCGTTTGGCTGCTTTGACCAGAAGATAGCCTTTGGGTAACCCACGCAATTCTTGTTCGTTCATTCCTCGGACGAGCAACAACATCACAAAATAGCAGAAAGCGCCAATGAGCACTGCGATTAACAGAGCCACATCTCTGTTACCAAAGGCTAACAGGAACGCTTGATAGGTTGCCCATGCCATGGCACCCAAGAAGAAAGCGGAAAAAAGTGGTTTCAAAAAGATCGATACAAAGCGTTGCCGATACCTAACTGCACGCCAGATCGCGACTTGATTGAAGATACACATCAATAAGGAATAAACGATATTGGCGATCACCAGCGAATAGATTCCCAAATCCGTAAGCCAAAGCAAAGCGACCAGTACAACAGTTTGACAGAAAAGAGCAACCAGAGCGTGAAGAATCGGTGCAGTTACTTTGCCAAGAGCTTGCAGACAGGAATTGGTCAGAGTAGATAAACCATAGAAAATAACTGTTACTGCCAATGCACCCAATAAGGTTGAGCCCATTTGCAGTACTTGTTCATCTGTATTGCGAAAAAGGAATCCGTAAATCGGATTCGCCAAAACCAAGAGGCCGACAGCGCAAGGAATGGTAATAATCATAGTTGTTTTGGAAGCAACAAAAAGGCGATTCTTGATCGAGTTTTCATCTTTTTTATAAACATATTGGGTAATCGAAGGAATGATTGTGACTGCCATGGCGGATGCAAAAGCGATGGGAATATTGGATATCATGGTGGCATTTTGAAAAACACCATAGTTTGTAGCGATGATCGCATCCGTATTGATCATCGCTTCTTTTGACGCATGGAACAGAGAGGAAGCGCGAAAGAAACTTAAATTGACGGGAGAACTTAGTTGATAGACCGCAGTGCTTAAAATAAAAGGGGTAACCACACAAAGAATAGAGATGAAAATACTTTTGTAAGAATCTAATTGTTGAGAACGATCGCGTTCCAATCTTTTGCGAAACATCGGTTGGTTCACCCCATATATGACGCAGATAAAGATCAAAGAAAAAAGGACACCCATTCCCGTGCCGATCGCACTACCGATCGCTCCATACATAGAATGCGCAGTGTTGGTGGAAGCCACATCGCTCCATTGCAAGGTGCCAAGGAATGCGTGAATCACGAGGACTGCCGCCAAAATACTGACAGCAGCGTTTACGATCTGTTCTAAAATCTGAGAGATAGATGTCTGTAACATACTATTGTGTGCTTGAAAATAGCCTCTAATCACCCCCAAAATACCGGAAAGTAGTACCGTCGGAGCGAAGATGCGCAATACGGGAGCAGAAGATGCGTCCGCAAAAAAGTTGGCGCCAAAAAATAAGACCGCAGCACCCACTCCACCCGCAACCAAAGCGTAACACAAAGCAGCTTGGAAAAATCTTTGCGCGTTGCGATACTCTTTCGCAGCCAATTTTTGCGCGATGACTTTGGATATCGCGGAGGGGATGCTGTAAGAAGAGATCAAAAGAACCAATGTATAGTAGTTGTTGGCAATATAAAAATAGCCCATCCCCTCTTCTCCGATGATCGAGTTCAATGGGCTTTTGTACAGAAGACCGATGAGCCTGCTCAGAATCCCTGCAGTAGCAAGGACACCGGCTTGTGCAATGATGTTACTTTTGTTGTCACGTTTGTTGTTCTTGTTCATACATCTTTAGCCAATCAGCCAGTCATACATTTCTTGATATTTACTTGCGGAAGTCTGCCAAGAAAAATCAACTGCCATTCCGCGATCTACTATTTTGTTCCATTCACGTTTCTTGTCAAAAAAGATTTTCTGCGCGTAACGAATCGTTTTCAACATAACGTGCGCATTCGGTTCGATGAAAGAAAAGCCTGTTCCCGTACTTTCGTATTCGTTATAGGGAGATATGGTATCCTTGAGACCACCCGTTTCTCTTACGATCGGTACTGTACCGTAACGCAGAGCCATTAATTGACTCAAGCCGCACGGTTCAAAGATAGAAGGCATCAAAAGCGCGTCAGATGCGGCGTATATCTTACGAGCCAAAGGATCGGAAAAGCATATATGGGCAGATACTTTGCCATGATACTTCCAATCAAAATGCCGTAAAGCATTCTCAAAGCGTTCTTCACCCGTCCCTAACACAACGAGCTGAATGTTATCCTGGCACAGTTCATCCATGATCGAATCAACCAAAGCCATTCCTTTTTGATCATCTA
>JAISHZ010000274.1 GCA_031262285.1 Lachnospiraceae bacterium
CTATTTGAGCATATGGTACATTGTTGTCATAAATCGTAACGATAGAATTCGGCACCGCAAATCCACGAATGGGAACGTTACTGTGAGCCGTTGCGGATGGACTTACAATGCTAATCGCGATGGATTCACAACTGGCTGTACCGAGAGAAACGCTTCTTGCTTCACCGTCGTATTTATAATGAATAACAGCTGATGAAAGGACATATTCACCCCCTTCATTCAAACGAACAATCACCGAAAGTTCGTCTTGATTCATGTCCAGCGGAATGGTTATCGTATTCCCTTGTCCTTCCCAATCTCCCAGCAGGGTGCAATTATCTGTGAACAATAACACCGCAGACATATCGGTCATATGGTCTTTCGCATCATCCGAAAAACCATATGATAAACAGAATTCGATGTTTGTACCAACCGGAGCAGCGGTTTCTTTAGCATAGTACCTCGTTTTCTCGTCAAATCCGGACAGTTCCATGAAGGGTCCACGCGGCACCTTGATATCAAGAAAGCTTTCCATAATACCATGTTCAGATGTAAAGTTATATTGCACATAATCAACTGAATCTCGCAGGTTGTTCTTACGAAAATCCGAAATGTTTTGGTAGTTAAAATTTCCGCCAATATCACGAATCAGCACAAGCGCATATTTCCCTGTCGGCAAGGGATTCGTGGTAAAGGATGTATTGTTATCATCACTACTTGTCTGTGCAGCGCCAACATAATTTCCATCCGCATTATAGATATAAACACGCAGGTCATCTACTCTTTGCGCCGTCTTGCCATATGCTTGACCATTTTGCCGCGCCGTAAAAGTAATAGAGGTGTCGCTACCGGGCGTAAATGAGGTTGACGTTTGTTGCCATGCCCAAACATTCTTCCCGGTGTCAGCGTGATGTTTGGCCTTTAGGTCAAGCGAAACGCCATTGTACTCGTTCGATAAGCTTAATGTTCCGTCTTTTGACAGTATGAACGGGACAGAATCGTTGGTGTTTGGATTGGTTACTGTATAGGTAAATTCCTTAAAATTGATTGCTTCTGCCTGTTCGGGAGTATCATGCGTGTGATTGGTGGCAACCTTGGCGTTGATATGGATTCTTGATCTTTCTATCTTTTGAGTAGACAACGTCGCGCCATATCCGTTGCTCAATCGCGTGATCGTGTATGTGCCGGTGCTATCTGCAATGAATTGATTGGTAGAAGCCGCATTGTTCCCCCCTGCGGCAAAAACTACCTCACCATTTTGATCTGTGACAACAGCAACCGCTAACCCGAATACGCTGGCGAGCGTTATCTGTACGGTATCACCCTCCGTGAGCGCTACACTGAACGTGTCTGTCTCGTTATTTCTAGCGATACCCGCTGATTCTGTAATGTTCGCTTTAAACCAATCCTCAGCCTTCTTCTTATTAGCTTCTTGGATATTGATCGTACTGGATTTGTCTACAACCATGAGTGCCACAGCAGCATCAAAGTTTAGATCATAAACTTCTTTACTCATTTCAATGAACGCTGCGCTTACATTACTGGTTTGCGTAAGATTTAATTTTTCTACTGCATTATCTTGTGTTGCTTCAAAATATAATTTCCCTATAGCCACATTTAGAAAGTGTGAATCGTTCAATTCACCGGTGATATGGGTTTGTTCTATGTTGATATTTCCAAGATCCATGCTGCTGTTATATAGGTGCAGCGTACCAACGTTAGATCTGTCGGTAGGATCTGCTATGGTAGAATCTACAGTAGCCGCTCCCCTCATGATGAGCATAGCGCCATGCGCGAATATATTCTCCGTCAAATACGGTTGTACAAGACCGTATCTGCTATCCCTATGTGCATCGTATTCGGCATTGCTTATAAAAGCATTCTTGATATAACCGGTATTCGTCGTAGGTGCTTTCTCCGCATATAAAGTATTCACATGACCGGCTGTTGTAGTCCTGCCTTGACCTTCCCCTGTGTTCTTGGATATGAGTGTCACAACACTTCCGGAAGGTTGTATCGTCAAATTGGCATAGTCCCTACGAACAACTGTCGTGACCGTCGCCTGATCTAAGTTTACCGATCCGCTAAAGATGTTCAATCTGGCAATGTTACCCGTCATATTTTGTATGGTATTGGCGGTTGAATGATAATCTATCGTATCAATATTGGCGCTTGACGATAACACTACCGTACCGCCGGCATTCGCATGAAACGTAAGATGATCAACACTGCCTTCAATACGCCCCATACCAAATCGTTGATTCAAAACGATTTCTTGGACAACACCTTGCGAATGCAGTTCAAAATTGTTTTGACCATTCTGTGCGCTGGGGATCGCACTCGCAGAAGGGGATGATGTGGTGGATATGGTGACCGTGGCGTTAACTGTTCCTTCGATGATTAGTACAGCCTTCCCTCGAAGTTCAATATCCACATTCACCACAGAGTTTTGAGAGATGAATAAGGAACCGCTTTCGACAATAATCTTTTTACCGTTGGCGGAATTAACGGATACCCCATAATAGGTTACATCCGTTTGTATATAACGATCTTGGGTTAGATTATCAACCTCTTGTTGGTCATGTTGAGTCAATAATGCGGCACTTTCATCGGAGCTTTCGTTAGCCGCTTCCACAGGTACATAACGAATAACGCTTTGTGACAGAATCATCAGACTTAGGAATACAGAAATCACTTTTCGAACCATCGTAATCCCCTCCTCTTCATCATGTATAATCATATATATGACAACGCAACTAATTTCGCTTCCTAATAATAGCTCTGCAGTTCGTTAATAACCCCAATCGGCAACAAGGAGTTTGCGGTCACCTCTCGTATGGCGGCGTAGATTTCTTTATCCTCGGAAACGACTTCTTGCATGATAGAAAGCAACTGCTTCATTTCATCCGTACTTGGAATCGGTGCTTCTTCGGGATAAACAAATGTATCATTTCCGATTGTTGTATGTACCAATTGTTCGATTACGATACGTACTACTACATCACTCGCCTGCAGTGAATAGAGATTGTCTGCTAATGATGTAATATAGGCGTCAAGGTCTTCTATATCCGATACGGTAATATCTTCCGGTGCAAAAGCTTCGACTGCATCATCCGGCGGTGGCTGTGGTGCCGGTGATTCCGATCCGGGTAATCCTGCAGATAACATATTATAAATATTCAAAATAACCGGCACCTCTTCGATGAGTTTTTCTTTTTCATGATATACTAAAGCCTGCGCATCTTGTGTCGAAAGCCCGAATTCCAGTGCCATGTGCATGATTAATCGGTTGATTAACTCTAATCTCTCGTCGTCAGTTGCCGCGATGAAATCCGTATCAAAGACTTGTCCTACAATAAAATCAGCATTGGAAAGCACAGGTTCGGCTGTGTTTTCTTTCACTGCTGTGGATATGATATTCGCCAGTCGTATCCAAGCGGCGGATTCGCGAAAGAGACTCGCGTTTGGCAAAAAGATAACAGCCGCTAGGACGATCAATCCGCTGACAACACCACATAACAAGTTTTTCATTTTCTGACTTATCTTTATTTTCTGTAAAAATGTGGGAGTGGTTCGAAACCACCTAGATGGAATCAAGCGTCCTAGGAAACGAAGTGGTTTTACGATCATATATATCTTGAACACGAAATAAACAACCCAGAATAAAATAATAAACAGAATCGGCGCAACGATGTAGGATGCAATACCGACCATCGTATCTGACAGAACCTTCAACATGGTTAATCCACTAACGCCATTTGCTTCCATAATCAGTATGAGTTCGATTTCAACAGAAGAAAGCTGTAAAACAATGAATTGTCCCAGCTTATGATGGTATAGCAGCGTAAGGAGTAAAGCGATCACCGTTGAGGTTACTACGCGATACCCCTGCCATTTCCCCTTTTTGATCGATAACAATACAAAAAGGACACATGCCAGAAGCAGCAAAATTCCCAATACAATATTGATCCAATTCATAGCATCTCCTACTGATATCATAAATCATTACGCTATTTGCATTGTACTACCCTAGGGATCATTTTACAACTTGAACTAAATCATCAAAATACCACATATGATTATTATCACCACTCCCCGGCGATTTGTTTTTGTGCGAGTTTTATGAGATCATCATAGGTTGGGATGGTTACGATCAAACCCTTTTGATTCGGTGCGATTTTATATAGTTCGAAACCTTTCGAATCGAATCCTAATTCCATGTAACGCATCGCATCAGAAAACTCAAACAACACTTCACCTGTAGTATAGTCCACGACAATGCCCCTGTTCTTCCAAAATCCTTGTGAATTGATATATTTTTTGACGATTATAGCGACAGGGTTCTCATTCTCGTAATCAATCGCAAATTTTGTATGTGATTGATTACTTGACGATAATATTCCGCTATTATTAAAATCGGTTTTGATTTTTATCGTTTTTGTGATTTCGCCTTTCTCTAAGTCAATGTCATGAAGTAAATATCCTTCGCTCAGTAGTGTTAGTTGCTTATCATCTTTGATGTCGCAAGCGAGTGCCATAAAGGGTAGTTCCACCTCGTAGGATTCAACTTCATTTGTTTTATTGACCATCCAATACGATACTTCTTGAGAGTCAGTATTAGTAGTGCCATCTGTGCTTTGTGCTACTTTTTGGCGCACTTCGAATCTATATTTATCGCTGTCCGCCAAGACGGTTATCTCATCGGAGTCTCCCTCATTTGAAATGGTTTGAGGAAATTGATCATTCAGATTCGCGATAATTCTATTCGAGTCCGTCGTGCTTTCTTCAATGAGTGCATCCTTTAGGCTGAACAAATATATCTCTCCATTGCTATTGACGATCGCCGCCGCGTTTTGGGTTGGACTTGTTGTGCATCGGGCTTCCCCAATTGTGTTTTCCAATGCCATTTCATTGATCATCATTTTGGTTCTGTTGTAATCCTCTTGCTGTATCAAACTGCCGCTTTCCATGTTGAGGTATATCATGATTGAGTCTGCGTCCGATGATGGGAACGAAGCATACAGACAGGTGTCATCGATGAAATGCAGGATAGAAATATTTTGTGTGTTCGTTTCTTTCACACCCACTATTTTTTGCTCTTCTATATCAAAGATGAATATATTCCCGGAATCCTCACCGATTGCCATGTATCGCCCGTCCGGTGAAAAGCATGCGGTTCTGATATATTCGTATCCTTTTGGACACAAAGCTAAATCATTGTCACTTGCAGTGAATATGTTTATTGTTTTTTGCATCTCAATTGAAAAAGTACTGATACTCCAATTATTGCGTGTTTTCTCTTTGCTTTGACCAATTACCATCAACTGCCCGGCAACTTCATTCCAATAAATGATATCGTTTGCGGATTGTATCACGGATTCGTTATAGTCTGCTCTCTCCTGACTGTCAAAATGATACGAAAAGCATTGATAATTCGGTTCAGAATCCACATCGGTATCCTCATCGAATAAGATGCTGATCAATCGATTTCCTGATTGATCAAAAAAGCATTCTTTTAAAAGCGTAACCTCTTTCGCCCCTGCTTCGAATGAAAGCGAT
>JAISHZ010000279.1 GCA_031262285.1 Lachnospiraceae bacterium
ATTCGGTATTCGTCCAGCTAATTCGAAAACGTTATACTAGTCTAAATGAATTTAATTAATTATTGTATTTGATTCGCTGAATCACAGTAATTCTTTCAAGAATTCTTAGTGTAAACATAAAGGTAATTGAAAACGTTTATACTAGATATGCGTGAATACCGCAGATGGGAACAAAATGATACGAATTATACTCAATGGTTATAATGGGAAGATGGGACAGGTCATAACACAATTGGCAGCCCAATCGGAGGACTTTGTCATCGTCGCAGGGGTGGATGTCACTGAGCCGCAAGATGCCAAAATCCCCTTTTTTACAGATATTGCACAATGTAACATTTCATGTGACTGTGTCGTGGATTATTCAAGCCCGGTAGCGACAGAAGGGCTTTTGGCATATTGTGATAAGCACCAATTACCCTGCGTCTTATGTACGACCGGATTGAGTGACGAACAGATACAAAAGGTGAACGCGATAGCAAGCCATATTCCTATTTTACGAAGCGCGAATATGTCACTGGGCATCAATTTGTTACTCTCTATCGTCAAATCGGTTTCTCGTACCCTTGTACCTGCCGGTTTTGATGTGGAAATCGTAGAAAAACACCATCATCTGAAAAAAGACGCGCCAAGTGGTACCGCACTTGCATTGGCTGAATCTGTAAATGAAGAATTTGATCATCAATTACAGGTTGTAACCGACAGAAGTCAAAACAAAGACATTCGTGACACAAAAGAAATAGGAATTAGTTCTGTAAGAGCAGGTTCCATCGTAGGAGAGCATGATGTGATCTTCGCCGGGATTGATGAAGTCATCACCTTGTCCCATGCAGCATACTCGAAAGCTGTTTTTGGAAAAGGGACTTTAGAAGCTGCACGATTTATCGTCGGGAAACCGGCAGGACTCTACACTATGCAAGATGTTGTTTCAAAGAAAAGCGACTCGGACGTATTTTAATCCGAGTCGCACTTTATCCCGTTTTTGTTCTATATCGGTGCGCAGAGGTTGGTCACTTACTTCGTGGGCGAATTGTTTTGGATATCATCAATTAAGGAACTATTTGTTCCCGGACTACTTGTTCCATATAACGGATCACTGTATTCCTGCGTAGATTGTGTCCTGTTTCGATCCGCATCATCTACTGTAGGGTTGGTTGGATTCGTAGAATAAGTGGTTTCATTCGTCGATCTTGTTTCAGTGGTTGATCTCGTTGTCTGAGTCGTGTTTGTACCATTGGTGACATCATTGACAGTTCCGGTTCTGGTCGGATCATTTGTTGTGTTATAACCATCATTCAATCTGGAACATCCGACAAAAGCGCTTAGGAACGTCAGAGTCATCCCCAGTAATAGAAGTTTTTTAATCTTTTTCATAATTGCTCCCGTCTGCGCGCCAACGGCGCGCGTAATAATCAAGGAGTCTGAAAGTTCACTTACTTTCAAATCTGCTCCCGTCTCTGCGCGCCAACGGCGCGCGTAACAATCAAGGAGTTTGGAAGTTCACTTACTTTCAAACTTGCTCCCATCTAGCATCTTTCACGCGTGTACCAACCAAGGAACTTTTCGATTCAAGTTTCCTCGCTGTAATTTCGTTTTGTAACTAGTATAAACGTTTTCAATTATCTTTATGTTTCCACACAAAACGCTTGAGAGCATTACTGTGATTCGATCAATTCATAACATGAAGTTAATTAAATCCCTTTATACTAGTCCAAACATTATTGTGTTCAAATTAGCGTAATGTATGCGCTGGGTTGTTATGAACTCAATGGCGCTAATGGAATAGTTTGGTGCTTTTTAGGAATCTTATATGAATGGAGTATTAGATGGAATTTAGACCCTGTATTGATATCCATGATGGAAAAGTAAAACAAATCGTCGGCAGTAGTCTGGGAGAAGATGCGCATTCGACGCAAGTGAATTTTGAATCCACGTTGGATGCTTCTTATTATGCCCAAATGTATCAAGAAAAAGGTCTTTACGGCGGTCACGTAATCCTATTAAACGCTCCGCAAAGTCCCTTTTTTGCACAATCCAAGGCGCAGGCGATCCAAGCGTTAAAAGCTTTTCCGAATGGGTTGCAACTGGGTGGGTCCGTTACCCCAAGTAACGCTTGGGAGTATTTATCAGCAGGCGCTTCGCATGTCATTTGTACCTCTTATGTGTTTGTGGATGGTACCATTCGGTATGATCGACTGTCGCAATTATCGGAGACTGTCGGAAAAGATCATCTGGTTTTGGATCTAAGCTGTCGTAAAATAAAAGGCGACTATCATATCGTAACCAATCGATGGCAGAAGGCGACAGAGGAAGTGATCACGCCAAAGTTACTAGACAAATTGTCCTCGTATGCCGATGAATTTTTAATTCATGGAGTGGATGTGGAAGGTAAAGGAGTGGGGATAGAAGAGGAGTTGATCCGTCTCTTATCCGTCTGGGATGGGATACCGATTACCTACGCCGGTGGTGTCAGATGCTTGGAGGATATTCTTTTCATCAAACAGTTAGGACGAGACCGCATTCACGTGACAATCGGAAGCGCATTGGATGTATTTGGCGGCTCTCTTTCAACAGAGGATGTCATTACTTACACACAAAAAAGGCTGCCGTCTTAAGGCAACCTTGGATTATCGACCGTGGCGAATTTGGTATTATGGATTGTTCACAATTCCCTTTTACCTTTTCTCGACGTTAACCGCTTGCGGTCCTTTCGGTCCATCGATGATGTCGTAGGTAACAGCGACGCCTTCATCTAACGTTTTGAAACCATCCATGTTGAGACCGGAAAAGTGAACAAAAACGTCTTGTCCGGATTCATCTGAAATGAATCCATAACCCTTTTGGTTGTTAAACCATTTTACAGTACCTCTGTTCATTGCATTACCTCCAAAAATCTTGTTTAATGTGTGGAAACACAGTTAGAGTATCATAATCGGATAAAATTGTAAAGAGAGGAATTGGCGATTTGTGAAAATCTTATGAAAATTATTGTGAAATGCTTGCATTTCGCTATTAGATTCAGTAAGATAAGGAATATTTATTTACTAATTACGCCTACGGCGTTCTTTGCAACTCAAAGTACTCATCACATAACGATGAACATTTATCAGAAAGTGGAGGAATAGCATCGTGAAATGGCGAAACCAACATACCTACATTCGCTGGGGATTGACTGCCTTTTTGGTGATCGTCGGCAGTATTACGTTTTACTTTATGTTTTTTGAAAATACCGGGATGAAAGCGGGTATCGCCGCGATCACAAATGTTCTCATGCCTCTGGTGATGGGGTTAATCACCGCTTATTTGCTGACACCGGTGTTGATTTTTTACGAAAACCATCTTTTGAATCCCCTCTTTAAACGGATCAAAACGAAGAAACCGGAGAAGCGCAAAAGCTTGATTCGTGCGATCGGCATTCTGTTGACGACCTTATCTTTTTTATTTGTCATTTATATTTTGATCTATATGCTTGTGTCACAGATTGTCCCTAGTATTCAAAGTCTTGTGTTAAATTTCGACAAATACGCGAATAACTTTACAGCGTGGCTACAAAATCTGATGATCGGAACCCCGATTCGTGATTTTATCGTTGCGAATATAGATACCTATTCCGATCAATTGCTGGATTGGCTCAATACGACGATGAACGAGACGATATTACCGTTTACCAGAGACTTGGTGCGTGATGTTTCCTTAAGTCTATTGAATTTATTGAAAGTCTTTTGGAACTTTATTATTGGATTTGTGATCGCTATATATGTTCTTGCCAGCAAAGAAAAATTCGCCGGACAATCCAAAAAATTTCTTTACGCCATTTGCCGTAAAGAAACAGCAAATGTGATTATTCACAACTTGCGATTTTCACACAATACATTTATCAAGTATTTGAGTGGTGTTATCTTAGATTCCTTGATCATTGGTATCATGTGTTTCATGGTCACTTCTATCATGCGAACCCCTTACGCGGCACTGGTCAGCGTTATTATCGGCGTCACCAACATTATCCCGTTTTTTGGACCGTTTCTGGGAGCCATACCAACCGCTCTTTTGATTTTGATGGTTGATATTTCCAATCCGTTGACTTGTGTATATTTCTTGATTTTCATTTTGATATTGCAGCAGTTGGACGGTAACTTTATCAAACCACGTATTTTGGGTGGATCGATTGGGATATCCGGATTTTGGATCATTTTTTCCATTACGTTATTTGGCGGTATATGGGGTGTCTTTGGAATGATCATTGGCGTACCGATATTCGCCATTTTGTATGCAGCTGTGAACTCGACCATCACAGCAAAATTACGCAAAAAAGATTTGCCGGATACCACCAAGCAATATTTAAAGGTTGATTATATCGATGAAACCGGATTCCATGAAGGAGCCACAGATCTCGTTGATACGTGGAAAAAGCTTCCCCCGAAACCAAAGCGTCAAGAGTAAACGAAATAGAGATCGATGCGCAGCATTGTGCAGTTCGTCCGACGTTTTGACAGCGAATACCGGATGAACTGCACAAAGTTGCACATTGATCTCTATTTTTCTATATAAAAGCGCCTACAACTATTCGTTAAAGTTGGCTTTTGCGAATAGTTGTAGGCGCTTTTATTTGTGTCTCAATCATTCCGATTTCTTTCTATAGGATTTCTTTCTATCGATAACTGCTCTTTTAAAGGCGACTCGCTACGTTTTCTCGTCAGTTCAACCAAACCTAACGATGTGATATCCATGACATTGACTTTGGTCGGATCCTTTTTGACTGCACCTCGAAGGTGGCCAAGCAATTGTTTTTCAAATTCTTTGTCACGCATACTGATAAAATCGATAATGACAATCCCGGATATATTTCGTGCTCTCAATTGAATTGCAATTTCTTCCGCAGCTTCCAAATTGATCTGCAGAATGTTTTTATCCACCTTGGTTGCCGCCTTTGTCGCTGTATGAATCGCTTTTCCCGTATTTACATCTATGACGGTCAAAGCTTCTGTTGGTTCGATTAAAAGATATGCACCGGATTTCAACCACACTTTGGGATGAAGCAACTCACGGATCTTTGTTTCTATACTGTAAAGTTTCGATAAAGAAATCGTCTCTTCCGGTGGATATAGACGAACCTTTATTTGTTTCGTTAATACACTCGCTTGTAGCTTTTTCGTCATTTGTTGATACAAAGACGGTATGTCTGTAATGATTTCATCAATTTCTTCATTGCCAATCTGTTCCAGAATAGATTCGAATAGATCAGGCGCTTCCTTCAAGCAAGAAAAGACAGTTCGATGAGAATATTGTGTGCAAATCGTTACCAATTCATGATAAAGCGTATCATATTCCGACCATACTTCATGCCACACCGCAGGATCCGACGATTCCAAGATCGATCCCAACAGCGTTCTGACAATCAGACCAAAGGTAACATCTCCATCATCACAATTTGATCGTTGCTTTTGAATCAATGTATGAGAATCGTCTACTATCCCCTTCTCTTCGAGGTGTTCCAATATCAACCGACGAGCTGCTTTCGGTATTTTGGACGAAAAATTCAATCGAGGCGCGTCTGTTGACAATATGAAGTAACGTCCTTGTAAGGTTACCTTGGCAGTAACCGTGCGCTGTTTTTGTTTGACCGGATCTCCGCTCACTTGCACGACTAGTTCATCCCCTTGCAAAATACTACCGGTATAGTTACGGTTTGTTAACAAGGGAGAATGAAGATTTGAAAAGGACAAAAAGCAATCCTCTTTGTCTCCAATATCAACAAAACAAGCACCGATATTTTGTAATACTTGTTTTACTTTGCCGATATAGACTGCACCGATTTTCGGAGCGGACTCGTCCATAAGAGGACGTACTGCCACTGCAGTCACTCGACCATCTTGGATAAGAAGACCGACAAGTTTTTGCTTGTACTCTACAAATAAGAGTTTGCTCATCCTTGTATTCATTCGTCATTCCTTTCCGTACCTATCCTCTGAATCTCTTCCATTGGCACCAATTTCCCTGCGGGATTCGTCGTATATAGCTCTTCTCGCAGGGTTCGAACAGCTTCTTGTCCAACCAAGACATCCATTACAAGAGATGGCTTAATATTGCCTTCGCTGGAAGCATTCAGTAACATATGGACTTCTTGTCCGGTTACAAATAATTCATAAATTCCGGAGCGAATATCCAGTGCTCTGGTGCCATGCTTGGATTTCTTTGAAACGACAATCGTCGCGCTTGAGAGCAAGTCGTCAATTTTATGTTGTAAATCGTTGGAAGGCACTGAAGAAACTGTCACCATGTAGCGTGCGGCAGCGACGCTTGCCATCGCATTTTGAGCATCAGCCGGTAATTCCCGCACCGAGAGAATTTCGATCCCCGGTACGCTGTGTCGACGAAGCGACTCTTGGATATGCGTAGGAGTTTCATGGTCTTGCGTTTCAATATCCATGTACTCTGCGATACTTTCAATGCCGACTCCCAAGGGAGCCGCGAAAGCCATGATGGGATGAGGAGAATATCCTCCGGAATACATCATATCAACCCCGGCTCTGCGGAGTGCTTTTTGAAAAAAACGCATCAAATCAAGATGTCCGATAAAGCGTACTGTGCCTAATTTACTGAACTTAATCCGTATTTTCATAGGTAATCCGATCTGCAGTTTTGCTGCGGTGTAACGCTTATTGCTTCCGTACAGTTCAATCCGCAACCGTTGCATTGCTCTCGACAATTCGGCGAAGTTTCACCGCGTAGAGCCTTCTTCCACTCACGTAAAAGAAACGCTTTGGTCACTCCGGCGTCAATAAAATCCCATGGAAACAGCTCATCTTCCGCTCTTTCTCTTGCGGTATAAAAATCAATCGAAACGTTGCATTCCTCAAAAGCTTCCAGCCATTTCGTGTGATCAAAGTGTTCGCTCCATGCGTCAAAGATACACCCTTTTTGATAGGCACGTAGAATGACATCTCCTAACCGTCTGTCTCCACGTGCCAGAGCGCCTTCTAAGACACTGGTATCCGCTTCATGCCAATTGTACCGAATGCTTTTTTGATTTAATTGGGAGGAAATGGCCTTTCTGGTATGATTGGACTTGTCCAAGAATTCTTCTTTCGTACATTGCTTTGCCCATTGAAATGGGGTAAAGGGTTTGGGGACAAAAAAGGATGTACTCGCGACGATATTTACTTTTCCATTCTTGCGGTCTTCTTTCGGGATTTCATCAAAGAAAGTCGCGCATATTTGATTGGCAAGAATCGCGATTCCCTCAATATCTTCTTGCGTTACTGTTGGTAAACCCAACATAAAGTAAAGTTTCACTTTGGTCCAAC
>JAISHZ010000331.1 GCA_031262285.1 Lachnospiraceae bacterium
CTTACTGTCTGTGTCGCTGTTAAATTTCTAATAGCGAACATTGGGTGGTTATCTGAAAGTGTAATTTGCTCATTCCAACCCATCAAAATCCACGGTGGGTTCCCAATAATCAAATCAAACCCACGCCGCTCTGTAAAGAGGTTAGCAAATTCCAACTCCCAGTGCATAAAGTGTTGCTCTGCTGCAATCTTCCTTGCCAATGCTAGGCGCAGATTTTTCTCACATAACAGGTCAAGGCACACTTTGCCAAGATCGCTGTAGGTGTCAATAATCTCATCTATCATATCTCCGTGCTTTATGGAGAACAACGACATCTGTTGATAATTACCGCCTTTTTTATTTACTGACATTATGCCGCCTTCTAAGATCAAATCCATATCAAACAGAAATTCGCTTCTGCTTGGCAGCAAATCAGCTTTATCAATAGGCCAGAACCACAAGGAGCACCAAGTAATCCATGGCGAATTTTAAACGGGCATAAGGAGAGGCATTATCGCCGCCTTCGGTTTTATAGAGCTTCTGGAAGATGAAGTCTTTTTCTCGAATAGTGGTATGTGAGGTTGCGGAATCATCAGCATGACCATAAACAGAGATCGCGTCAGCCGTCTGCCTATTGACTTCTTTTTGCAGTTCCACCTGCTTTGCCCAAAGCTTATCTATGACGCTGGATATACGTAGCAACGACTCGATGTCGTCTTTTTCGTAAGGCTTTACAAAGTCTTTGTTCCAAGCCTTCATTGCTTTTATCTCATCCGGCGCAAGCCCTTTGATCACCTTATCTGTATAGTTTGCCATACCGGGGTCACCCATCAGGAAGTGATAGCCTGCTTTTTGGGCATACGGGAAGAACCCGGCTCGACACGAGTGGGGGCATTCTCCCACCAACGGTTAGGCGAATGGTTGGTTGCCAATTGTTCGATGCGGTAAACTTGCCGTCTTGCGCCAATCAATGAGTTGCCGTTGATAAGCTGCGTCCCAAACCATGGCACAAAACCGCCTTTGTAGATGGTGTTAAGCCACAACGAAACCTCTGCCAGTTCCACGGCGATAGGGTTTAGGTCAATGCCGTAGACGTTACGGTCGGCGATATACATCTTAACGCGCTGAATCTCTTGATAGCGATCTTCGTAGGAAATGGAGTCTCCCGTCTCCTGCTGTTTACGGTCAATATAGGCCTCGGCAAGCTGGTTGATGGCTTCGTTCAAGAACGCCGCACTACCCATAGCCGGTTCGCAGATGGTGAGGGCAAGAATTTCATCAGCAGTTTTACCTTCCAGTAGCTCTTTGAGCGCATACTTCACCACACACTTGGTTAGAACTTCCGGAGTGTAATAGGATGCAGATTTTTCCCGCTCACGCCCCGCCAGACGATAGATAAACGTACCTTTTTCGTATTTTCGCAGTTTCCCGTCATCATAACGGACACGCTCATCTTCCGTGTAGTTATCTAGCTCTCGTTTAGGGATAAAGTATCCGACATCCAATTCATCGAATCTATCTTGAGCGCGTTTAACTTCGAATAAGGTTTCCTCTGCAATAAAACCACGATATGATAGCAACGCTTCATACACAGCCCCCTTCTGGTTGATGCCTAATGTAGAGTAAGAGATTCTGCCACGGCTACCACGTCGCCCTGTACCTCTTGATATGCTCATCAAGTCGATAATTTTGAGCATCACGCGATTGCGTAGCTTCGCGGTACTAATCATCTGCGTATACTCAGGGTCAAAAATATGCGCTTTCAGCGGTTCAATGACGAAAACATCATGCAGGGATTCCATCTCAATAGCTATTTTTAGCTCATCCTCTGTACCCGGATAGCCGTTGTAGATTAAGTCGTAGAGCTTGGCAAGGGTTTCGTGCATATAATAGCCATCGCCAATTTCTTCGACATCCTCACGGGCATCATCCGCTATATCGCGCAGGAATTCTAATGAGTAACCTTCGACATAGGTGTGTGATTTCATGGGAGCATATCCAAGCTCCGGTCTCGCCTCTATAAATAGCATAAAGAGCATTCTGTACATATAACGCAGGCACTCAATCGTGAGTTGTCCGGCGTTAACCGGGTCTGTCATCATATCACGCTCTTGCCGGTTCACCATATCGTACAACACTTCATTGCCTAACAGTTCAATCGCTTCACGAAGCGCATATTTTAAGTCTTGCGAAACACCGGAGGCGTGACGGTGCGAGTTATCATCTAACTTATCTAGCAGCGGATTCCCCTCATTGGGGCAAAGCGATTCCTTATGTAGCAAAACAGCCATTGCTTGCAAGGTGGATTCTTCGCGGCGCGAAAAGATTTCCTCAGCGTCAAAATACAGATAGCGCTTCTCATTCCACTTATTGCGGTCAATGAGTGCTATTCCTCTTATGCCGATGATAAGTAACCACCTAGGAGGTTCGATCGCGGAAAACAGGGTTTTCGTCACAAGCTCCTCATTAGCCATCTCTGTCAGAAAAGGTATTTTAGCTGATTCATCGCCTATAACTGCTCCGTCGAAGAAATAACCTGACATCATATCTGCATCACGCTCGACGGAATTCGCCAGCAGCACCCATAATAAGGGCGCTCCATTTGTTTTATGTATCTCTAAATAAATAGGTATCCGCTCATTTTCACAGATCGTAGTGATAAACGGAGTTGCCTGCGGATAACCAAGCGAAGCAAGGTAGCTATCTGCCAAATCTTTAATCATGGGCCAGACTTGTGTTTCACTGCGGACACGTTGGAAGCGGTCATAGACGGTCGAAAAGAGACGACCACAGTCACGCAGAAGTGACCAAGGTGTTCTAATGCTTTCGTCATCTTTTGCAGTAGCTCTCCATTGGGAGATTGTTTCGGAAGCGTTTTCTTCAAAAATGGACGAGAAATAATGGTTTGTATAATACTCGTTGTAGTTGTTGATTCCTCGTAAATCCATAGCCATTATCCGTTTACCCCCGCAAGTACTGCTATGACTCTAATGTATGGGTTGTTCTCAATTTCAAGAGTATCCTTTACCCAATTCATGAAGTCATTAAAGATTTTCTCAACCATTCGTTCTTTCTCAGTTTTCCTACGCTCATCTTCAAAGAGTGACATCTGATAGTCTTTGTGCCTGCTTTCAAGCTCGGAGAGCTTGTCAAGCTCGTCGTCAATCTTTGGTGACATCTCTGCGTTATATTCATTGTAGTGCCGTTCTAAAACTCTTTCTGCATCACCTACAACAGTACGTAATAAGCACATTGCTTTTTCTGTCATATCAAGTGTAATGAGATTCTGATTCGGTATATCGCTGCGAGAGAATCTTGTTTTTGATAAAATTTCGTTCATGGATAACTCTGTTTGTAGTTTACCATCGTGGTAATGCAATCCGAACCATTCATCAACAACCGGCATTGATTTTCTATTGGGAATCGTCCCCGCCATGATAAAGATAATATCCTCTGCGGGGATACCGGCAGGCAAACCGATAATCGGCGCTTCGTTACGACCATATAACAGACTCGATTTATCGTTTATCCATGAAAAGAGCGGATGAAGCTTCCACAGATACTGTGTTGTGGGCCAAGCAGTCTCCGAAAGGTTGTTTCGCATACTGCGCGCCATTTCAAACATTGCAAACTGTTTATCCGAGCTGAGTCGCAAAAAATCTTCTTGTGGCATTGCTTCTTCAGGTATCATAGCAGCAAGCCTTCTGCGAAGCTCCGGCGACATGCTGATTTCAACGCCATCAATTGTTTGCAGGTTTTAACAGTATTACTCATGCCTAGGTTAAAATGAGGAATTGCCGTTCGCACATATTCAATATCCGACATCAGTGTATCATCCTCTGATATCTGTGGGGGTAATTCTTTTTCTGCGGCAGCCGCCATCAATGCCTCAAACGGGTCAAACTCAGATTCCTCTTCTGATAGTTGCATACCAAATTCATCAGGCGAAATGCCCTGTTCAATTGCGGTAGCTGTGATCTTCTCTTCTTCCTCAATATGAAACTTGCCCATTAATAGAGCCGGATCGCCAATGTTCTTGTATGCCTGTTCTTCTTTCTGAACAAGGATTTCCATGATTCGCATATCGCCCTTGATTTTTGGATTTGTGCTGCTAATCATCATGTAGCGGATATCCGGTTGTTCTTTTTGTCCATAGCGGTCTATTCGACCATTTCGCTGTTGGAAGACCATCAGCGACCACGGGATGTCAAAGTGAATGAGACGATGGCATAAATAGTGAAGGTTGATACCTTCAGAAGCAACGTCCGAAGCTACAAGTATGCGGATAGGGGATTCTTCGCGCCCAAAGTTCTCGACGATTTCCTGTTGCTCGGAGTCCGACATTCCACCGTAGATTTCTTGGATGGCGTTCTCTTTGATATTCAAGTCTTTCTTTAATTGAGAGGCAATGAAGCGCATAGTCTCAATGCGTTCGGTGAAGATAACCACGCGATCTATTTTCGCACGGCTCCATCCATACTCGGGGCTATTCAACAAAGTAAGCAGTTTTTGATAGCGGCTAAAGGTTTGCGGTCCAATTTGGGTCAGTGCTGTTTTAAGCTCTTCTAGTAAGGCGATATCCTTTATTTCTCCGGTGGAATACTTTTTGTTAAGTTTCTTTAAACGCTCATCAATACTCTTGATACAAGCCGCTGGGCTTGAAAACATCGATTTTTCAAGGCTCGTTTTGAAAAGCTGTCCTTTATGAACATCTTTACCTGCATCCATCTCCAAGTGCATATTCGCAAACAAGTTATAGGCGTTTTCTTCTGCGGTGGTCGCATCGCATTTTTCTATACTGATCTTGCGTTCCTTGAATGCGCCATGAACTTGATCTTTAAAATCCTTCTTAAAGCGGCGAACGCACAAGCCTTGGATGTCGTCTTTTTTGTAATTGTGCGGATCAGCAATCGCCGTCGGGTCGAGCATATTCATCAGTGAAGCGAAGCTCTCGCTTCTGCCGTCATGTGGTGTCGCTGATAGCATGATAAGCGTATCAGAACGTTCCGCAAGTAGCTTGGCGAGCCGTGCTCGCTGTGCTTGATTCCCACGCTCAGCTACATTGTGCGCCTCATCAATGACGATAATATCCCACCATGAGTTTTCAAGATGTGTTCTATATTCAACATCACGCTTGATGGTGTCTATCGAAACAATAGTCTTGTCATAATAGAAAAATGGGTTATAGTTCGTTGGAAGTTGCGCTCTGATTCTGCTGATACGCTTGGAATCCAAACGCACGAGCGGTATGGTGAAGCGATTCCATAGCTCTTTCTGGAACTGGGTCATCATACTCTTGACTGTTACCACTAGAATACGTTTTCCCTTACCTCTGGCTATGAGTTCAGACATAAGGATTCCGGCTTCGAGCGTCTTCCCAAGACCGACAGCATCTGCGATCAGAATCCTTTGCCGGGGTTTACGCAAAGCGATTTGTGCAGGTTCCAATTGAAAGCTCATTGTGTCCATTGCGGCTTGATGTCCAATATGTAGCTTGCTATCAGTGGGGATTTTCTGCCGCCACTGGCTCTCAACGTAGAGTCGTGAGCGCCGGAAAAAAGGTGAAGCGTCAGGGATGAGGTGAACTTTTGCAGGGTCAACTTGTTCAATATGCTCTATATCCGCAAGAAACATAGCATTATGATCTTTTACAAGGCTTGAAATGCCAACACAATGAAGCGTCTTTTTCCCAAGACTATTCGTCTCGATCTTTCTTACCATCCACTCTTCATCGCGGACGAGTATTCTCATTCCGGGTGCAAAATCAATGAGGATAGTGTTTTCTAAGAGATTGCTCTCGTTTGTTCTTTTTTGCGCATCTACGATTTTTTCATGAGTTGTCATAATAGTACCTTTACCTATACTTATTCTATAATTCGATTTGCATTTCCAAATTTTCTTTAATATTACCTCTCGTTTCCATTCCTTGCAACTAATTTCTTGTCTAAGCGTTAAATTTCTACAATAAAAGTTACCTAACCAAACGCTTGGCAAGGGATATTCCCTAACGAACCTAAAACAAATGCGCACATTCTGCACTGTTTACGGCATCCACTCAATTCGTCAGATGGCATCTGACGAATTGAGCCTCCCGACAAATAAACAGCCTGATTTCAGCCCAAGCATAAGTTGGAGCCAATACATCAAGCTTATGCGTATAACCAATAAGGATGAGCGGCGGTTTTATGAACTGGAAATTGCCGACAATGGCTGGAACTTAAATAATTCGAACGTCAATACGATTCTGTTTTGTATGAATGGCTAGCGTTGTCACGCAACAAGGAAAAAATACGTGAACTATCGGAGAAAGGTCAGATCATCGAGGCCCCTCAAGATATGTTCAAGGACTCCTATGTACTAGTATAACGTTTTCGAATTAGCTGGACTAATACCGACTCCAATGAAGGAGAGATAACGTATAAGATTTTGCAGTTTTATTCTGATGTCTTTGCTTTTGTATTAAGTCCCGATAAATATATTTATCGGGACCGGGGTAGTTGATTATTTTGATTTTGTCTACATAAAAGCGGTCTGCCTCAGCACGGTCGGGGTACTTGACTACCTTTTCTTCTATCACAACAGCCTTTATATAAGAGAGCGCAACACGAATTTGTTTTTGAATCGGTCCTATAAAAGTCTTTTCGGTAAAATCATCGGAACCTTCCGCTTCCGATGAATCAAAGCGTATAAGTTCAATCTGCTCAAGCAACTTTTGAAAAGTGTTGTTGAACATGGATATGCTAAAATGACACATATTCTTTATTTTCTACTTCCATCATATCGTCTAAAGTAATCAGTCTGACGTTTTTATATTCTTCCGCTGCGATCTTAACTCTATCCGTAAATCCTGCTTTGGAGAATAACCACAGGCTAACCTTTGTATATGCAAAAAGTTCACTTTGCGCTTTAAGGTCATGAAGCACATCAACATCCACCAAGGCATTTTTCCATTTGCATTCACAAAACAGGGCTGCATCTTTGCGGTAAGTCATAATGTCGATTTCTTCCTGTCTATGCTCTTTAGGGTTATTGCCCCACCACCTTCCTACAGGACCGATGAGAAAAGGTAGAGCATTACGTCTTGCTTCCACCATCAAATATTGTTTACAGATTTCTTCAAATACCTGACCCATATAATCCGATATTTGTTCTTTGATATCCTCGTCATATAAAGCAGAACCCAAACCGTTAACGATCACGCTCATGTTGGAAAATACAAAACGATACCAAAATTGAAACATCATATCTTCCAGTAGGTAAATACTTTTTTTGGATGTCGTCTCCGTAACAGGAAGTTCCTTCATTACAATGCCAAGTGAAATGTGAGAAGATAAGTATTTCGCGCATTTATTGCTTTCCATGTGGCACTTAGTGGCTATTTCGTTTAAACGGGATGCACCTTGGGCGATGGCTTCTATGATACCATTGTAAGTGGATGGATCTCGAAGCTCCTGCTTTAATAAGTTGTCTGGTTCCTCAAAAAAATGCCCTGAAGAGGTTAGAAATAGTTCAATGATATTATCACGTACGCTTTTTTCCGCATTGATTCTGCTCATATAGTCAGGGATCCCTCCGGTAATACCGTAGAGAAGTGCTTTATCTTCTATTTGATACTTCGCAAAGAAAGGTAGTGCATCAAAAAAGGATAGAGGCATCACTTTTAGCTGCGCCGTCCGCCTGCCATATATAGGGCTTTGGTATCCCAATACTTGATTTTCCATAAATCTCATGCTGGAACCACATAAAATAAGAAATAGCTTGCTGTTCATAAATGAAAGATCAATG
>JAISHZ010000049.1 GCA_031262285.1 Lachnospiraceae bacterium
CGGACGATTTAGAAACCGTTCGCGCTGCGATGGTAGAAAAGAAAATACCGATCAGCAACGCGGAAGTAACCATGCTGCCACAGAACTATGTCGATGTGAGCGACGAGACGACGATCAAAAATATTCGCAAAATATTGGATTTGCTCGATGCCGACGACGATGTGCAAGCAGTGTATTATAACTGGAACGAATAGAATGCGTTTGGAGCGCAGATAGGAGCGGAATGTCTACTTTTCAAAACCTTGAGACGATTTGTGTGCAATCCGGATGGAATCCTCAAAACGGAGATCCGAGAGTGCTTCCGATTATTCAAAGCACCACATTTCGATACGATTCATCGGAACATATGGGGAAGTTATTTGATTTGGAAGAGGAAGGGTACTTTTATTCACGCTTACAAAATCCCACCTGTGATGCCGTGGCTAGTAAGATTTGCGAACTGGAAGGCGGCGCTGCGGCTATGCTGACAGGATCAGGACAGGCTGCCAATTATTACGCTGTCTTTAACATTTGCGGTGTAGGAGATCACGTCATTCTATCCTCCAAAGTATATGGCGGAACGTTCAATTTGCTGACCGTCACCATGAAACGCATGGGTATTGAAGTGTCGGTGGTTGATCCGGATACGCCGGAGGAAGTATTGGACACTTATTTTACAGACAAGACTCGCTGTGTATTGGCAGAAACGATTGCGAATCCGGCGATTGTGGTACTGGATATTGAGAAGTTTGCAAGAGCAGCACACAGACACGGCGTACCGCTTATCGTAGACAACACATTCGCAACACCCATCCATTGTAGACCGTTTGAATGGGGAGCGGATATTGTGACCCATTCTACGACCAAATACATGGATGGACACGCGGTCAGTGTCGGAGGAGCGATCGTAGACTCGGGGAAATTTGACTGGGCGAAGGATGGGAAATATCCCGGATTGACGACTCCTGATCTCTCCTATCATGGAGTAATCTACACAGAACGATTTGGAGAGAAAGCATATATTACCAAAGCTACCGCGCAGCTGATGCGTGATTTGGGTAGTGTACAGTCTCCGATGAATGCCTTTTTACTCAATATCGGTTTGGAAACATTGGCTTTGCGCGTGGAGCGTCACTGTCAAAACGCCCAAGTTGTCGCAGAATATTTGGAAAAGCACGAACAATGCGCATGGATCAACTATCCCGGATTGCCAAGCAATCCCTATTATCCATTAGCACAAAAATACATGCCCGGAGGGACGAGCGGCGTCATAGCGTTTGGCTTAAAAGGCGGACGAGCGGCGGCGCAAGCGGCGATGGATCGTTTGAAATTAACTGCCATCGTAACGCACGTATGCGATGCGCGTACCTGCGCTTTGCACCCTGCCAGCCACACACACAGACAAATGACAGAAGAACAACTTGCGCAAGCAGGAATAGACGCGGGGTTAATTCGCCTTTCCGTCGGGATTGAAAATGTGGAAGACATATTGGCAGACTTAGAACAGGCCATTAACCCGTAGGCACTGACTGTGAGGATATCGATACGCATGGATGAGCAAGCATTAACAAATGGGAATCAAAAACCCGCAACACACCTTGACGAGAGGGACACGCGATGCTCCGCAGAACCGCCAATACGCGGCAATCGTCTGGGGATCGTTGTGCCTTGTTATAACGAAGAGGAAGTCTTAAAAATGGCTTCCGTTGCATTGCGCACCGTATTGACCCAGCTCATTGCCAAGAAAAAGATTGCGGATGATAGCTTTATCCTCTTTGTGAATGACGGTAGCAAAGACCATACTTGGGACTTGATAGAACTCGAACACCAAGCGTATCCTACCAGTGTATTTGGAGTGAAACTGGCAGCGAATGTCGGTCATCAATTTGCCTTGACGGCAGGACTTTTGACGGCGGTCAATATGGCGGATATGATCGTGTCCATTGATGCCGATTTGCAGGACGACGTACAAGTGATCGAACAGATGGTAGATCGGTATGCACAAGGCGATGATATCGTATATGGCGTAAGACGAGAGAGAAAGACAGATACCTTTTTCAAGCGTACGAGTGCGATCCTGTTTTACAAACTAATGGCAGCCATGGGCGTTAAGACGGTTTACAATCATGCTGATTTTCGACTACTCTCGAAAAGAGCGTTGGAACAATTTGCGAAATATCAAGAAACCAACCTTTTTTTACGCGGCATGATGCCTTTACTTGGTTATTCCTCCTCGCAAGTACTCTATGATCGAAAGGAACGAGCAGCAGGCGTTTCCAAATACCCACTCAAAAAGATGGTTTCACTTGCCTTTAATGGGATATCCTCTTTTAGTATCAAACCGATCAGCCTTATCATTGTGGTCGGCTTTGCATTGGTGTTTTTGTCCATCGTTTGTGCGATTTACGCCTTGATTTCTTATTTTTCACAGCGTGTGGTACCCGGTTGGACGTCCCTTATTTTATCGATCTGGTTTCTTGGAGGGATGCAGCTACTGGCGATCGGCATGGTGGGACAATACATCGGTAAGATTTATATTGAAGTAAAACGAAGACCCAGATATCATATTGAAAAGATTCTCGCAGACGCACAGTTGCGTACAAACTGCGTAGACGGAGGGTTCCATGAAGAAAGCTTCAAATAGGAAGAAAAGAAAAATTGAGGACACACCCCCAATTGATTTTGATACCCTAGAAGAGACCGAGCCTACACCGCAAGGAGTAGAACTCTTGGAAAACCCACTACCCGTACCCAAAAAGCACATAAGGAAAAAAATGGACTATGGATTTGAACCATCGCAGGATCTTTTGAAATTTGATTTACCGATACCGGATTATGATGACTTCGATTTGTAGACGTTTCCTTTGGAACGCCCGTGTAAATTACCCCAAATCTCTCTTGACACTGTACGGAAAGTATAAGTCCCATACAAATGGCAATACTTAGAAGAACAACCGGACTCAGAAATGAGTCCTTTTCATTGCCGAAAAATAAACGTATGGGAGAGACCAAGATGCCGAACACGAAAAACGAAAAATCCAATACCGAAGAGAAAATCAAAGAAGAACAACATCAGGATGAGAAAGTAAAAGAATTTGGGCAAATAACATTAGACAAAAATCCACAAAGCCACAACATCCACTTGCTGACCATTATCGGCGAAATCGAAGGGCATGATGTACTCAACAGCAATTCCAAAACGACGAAATATGAGCACATACTCCCTCAACTGGCAGCAATAGAAGACAGCCAAGAGATACAAGGCGTATTAGTTTTGCTCAATACCATGGGCGGAGATGTGGAAGCGGGACTGGCCATCGCCGAAATGCTTGCTTCTCTCAGTAAACCTACTGTTTCGCTCGTACTGGGTGGGAGCCATTCCATCGGTGTGCCGATTGCAGTGAGTACCAATTATTCCTATATTGTACCAAGCGGCACGATGGTTATCCACCCGGTACGTATGAATGGAACGGTGATCGGCGTGCCCCAAACATTTGACTATTTTAAACAGATTCAAGATCGGATCACCGGTTTTGTCAACAAACATTGTCGAATCTCCAAAGAGCGATTAGAAGAACTCATGATGGAGACCGGTATCCTTACGAAAGACGTAGGAACCATCCTAGTCGGCGAAGAAGCCGTGAAATGCGGCATTATCGATGAGGTCGGCGGTATTGACAAAGCCATTCATACCTTGCACACATTGATAGACCAACACACAACCGAAGAAGAAAAAACAAACGAGATTTCACAGGAAATTTGACATTTGCGCGTTGTCCTTTTATAATGAGGTATATTTTTTATTGCAGATATGCGCACGATATCAGAACAGATGGGAGCAACCATGAAACAATTGGAACAATACATCCGATGTATCAAAGATTTTCCTCAACCGGGCATACTGTTTCGCGATATTACCACGATCTTACAAGACGCGGAAGGATTTCGATTGGCAGTAGAAACGCTCCAAGACCTAGCAGATGAAACTCCTTACGATGTCATAGTCGGTGCGGAAGCAAGAGGATTCATATTTGCGACACCGATCGCATATAACAAACATAAACCTTTCGTACCGGTACGCAAGGTGGGTAAATTACCCGGAGCAGTGATCGAAACATCCTATGATTTAGAATACGGTAGTGAGACTGTGCAGATTCACAAAGACAGTATTTTACCCGGACAAAAAGTCGTGATTATAGACGATTTGATTGCCACCGGCGGCACAGCACAAGCGATGATTCGACTCGTTGAAAAGCTTGGTGCACAAGTGACCGCAATCGTCGTGTTGATAGAACTCGCAGGTTTTCGTGCCAGAGAAACGCTGCAAGGGTACAATCTCAAAGCGGCGCTCACATATGATGACAAATAATCGGAGTAGCCACACATTTCCATGAAGGTAGGTTCGTTGTTACAATTCACAGATTGCATTTTGAGCAGTCGAAAGGATTCGGAATGACAATTTCGCAACGAACCATTCATACTAGATGAATGCATATCACGCATGGAAATAAATAGTATGAATGTGACTTTTTCTATCACATATTGCGTATAAACGTATATAATAGTTCATCGAATCAACACACATAGAGGGCAAACGATATGGCAGAAGAAAGAACCCACGATATTCTCCACGCCAACACGTCATCGGATGAGGACGATTTATTTGATGACGGTAAAATAGATGCCCTACATGAATTTGTATCACCGGAAGAGTTGTTTTCCGATCTGATTTTTCGGGTTCAAAAATATCACCCAAGCGACGATACCACGATGATTTCCAAAGCATATGAGATAGCCAAAGCAGCGCATGCTACGCAAATCCGCAAATCCGGCGAGCCTTACATTATCCATCCGCTCAATGTCGCGGCGATACTTGCAGATCTCGAACTCGACAAAGAAACCATCATTGCCGGACTTCTGCATGATGTGGTAGAAGATACGTATATGACCGAAGAAGATTTGGTAAGAGAATTTGGCTCAGATGTCGCACTCCTTGTAGATGGCGTGACCAAATTAGAAAAGATCCCTCTCACCAGACTGGACGGCACTCTTGACAAATCTGACGAAAAACTGGAAATGCAAGCGGAAAATCTCCGAAAAATGTTTCTTGCGATGGCAAAAGATATTCGTGTCATTATGATCAAATTGGCAGATCGCTTGCACAATATGCGTACCCTTAAATACCAAAAACCGGAAAGCCAGATCCGTATTGCCAGAGAGACATTGGAAATTTATTGTCCGCTTGCAAGTAGGCTTGGCATCAGCAAAGTCAAAGTAGAATTAGACGATCTATCCCTCAAATATTTAGAGCCGCTTGTGTATGAAGATCTCGTACAGACCATTTCTTCTCGCCGTAGTTCCAGAGAAGCGTACATCAAATCCATCGTCGACGAAGTGAGCGAACATATCAAAACAGCAGGAATCGTTGCGCAAATCGACGGACGAGTGAAGCATTTTTTCAGTATTTACAAGAAAATGAAAAACCAATTCAAAACAATCGACCAAATCTATGATCTTTTTGCGATACGCATTATTGTAGACACAGTAAGCGATTGTTATAGTGCACTAGGTGTGATCCACGAGATGTATAAGCCGATTCCGGGTAGATTCAAAGATTATATCGCGATGCCCAAACCCAATCGCTACCAGTCTCTTCATACCACGCTCTTTGGCTCTGGCGGACAGCCGTTTGAAGTACAGATTCGCACCTATGATATGCACAAAGCGGCTGAATATGGGATCGCTGCACACTGGAAATACAAAGAATCTTCTAATGGGAAACGTCTGGAAGAACATGAAGTTGAGAAACTTGTCTGGCTGCGCCAAATATTGGAATGGCAGCAAGATATGTCTGACAACAAAGAATTTCTCAATATTATCAAAAGTGATCTTGATTTATTTTCTGATAGTGTTTACTGCTTTACCCCTACGGGAGAAGTCAAAAATCTTCCCGCCGGTTCCACACCCATAGATTTTGCGTACAGCATACACTCCGCCGTTGGGAATCAAATGGTCGGCGCAAGAGTCAATGGTAAAGTGGTTAATTTCACTTACGAATTGCAAAATGGCGATCAAATTGCCATCATTACCTCTGCGAACTCCAAAGGTCCCAGTCGCGATTGGTTAAACGTCGTCAAGAGCGCGCAAGCCAAAAACAAAATTAATCAATGGTTCAAAACGGAGTTTAAAGAAGAAAATATCGTAAAAGGGAAAGAACTCCTCATCAATTATTGTAAATCACTGTCTGTTTCCATATCGGATATCAAGAAACCGGAATATATGGAACACGTGATTCGCAAATATGGATTTCATGATTGGGACTCTGTACTGGCAGCCGTGGGACATGGCGGACTCAAAGAAGGGCAGATCATCAATAAATTGGTAGAGCTTTACGACCAAGATCACAGCAAAGTGCTGACCAATGAACAGATCATGGAAAAGATCTCATCGAATTATTCCTTGGTCAAAAACGATCGCAGGAGAAGCAAAGGCGGCATCGTGGTGAAAGGGAGCAACGACTTGTCAGTTCGATTCTCCAAATGCTGTTCTCCGGTACCGGGTGATGAGATTGTCGGCTTTGTAACAAGAGGGCGTGGACTTTCAGTCCATCGAACGGATTGCGTCAATATCGTCAATATACAAGAAATGGATCGAGAGCGTCTACAAGAAGCGGAATGGGAAGCACCTGAGGTAGATGCGGAAAAGAAATACATTGTGGAAATCGTGATTTACGCAGCGAATCGAAATGGTCTGCTGGCCGATGTCACGAGAGAGCTTTCTGAGCGAAGTATCGATATTTTAACCGTCAACACCAGAACCAGTAAGCAAGGGATTGCCACGATGCAGATGTCCTTTGAAGTAACGGACAAAGATGAACTCAACAAAGTGATCGACAAAATACGCCTAATCAGCGGTGTTCGTAATATCGAAAGAGGGTAAAAGCAGGCGTTTACATCCTGAATCTATGTCATTTACTTTAGACTTTTGATACAATTGCCAACTACGGAATGAGGCACAGAATCAACTCTCTTTTCAGCTGGGTGATACTGAAAAACTTTTCGTAAATGACATTGATACTGAACGCGATGGTGTAATCGTTACAACATAATCGGTTGCTATGAACGCTAAGGGGTGAATAGCAACCGGCGAATGCGTATCATGAGGAAAGAACAATGAGTGAGATTAAGATAGGCAGAATCGTATTGCCCGATATGGGAACCAACTGCTATTTTCTTTATCGCAGTGGAGAAAAAGGTGTCGTCGTCGTAGATCCCGGACAAGATGGTGTTGGTATCTATGAAAAGTTGCAAAGAAACGGGTTTACCGTACAAGCCATCCTGCTTACTCACGGTCATTTTGACCATATTTGTGGATGTAGCGCGTTACGGGATCTGTCGGGAGCTTCTGTCTATGCGCCATTGTTGGAGAAAGAGATCCTACAAGACGCACACAAGAATCTCTCAGCGCGTTATGTTGGCGCGTACACGTTGGATGCGGATGAGTACCTTCAAGATGGTGATACTTTAACAGTGTGCGACATCCACTTCGACGTGATCGCATTACCCGGTCATACCGTCGGTGGAGCTTGCTTTTATATAGAAGAAGCGCATTTCTTACTCAGCGGAGACTCTCTTTTCTTAGAATCTGTCGGAAGGACAGATCATCCGACCGGAGATCCGCAACTCTTAATTCACTCTATCCGAAACAAACTCTTTGTCCTACCCGAGGATACCAAAGTATATCCCGGTCACGGCGATTCCACAACGATTGGTCACGAGAAAAAGGCAAACCCGTATTGCTAAAAGAGGGTTACGATTCACAGGAGACTGCTGATATGCTTGGGGTAGAATTAAATCAAAGCAATATGGAGTATGATATCAATTCGCTGATTTCCTCCTTCTATCCCCAAGATGAAGTTCATATCTTAACGCCTCTAATGGGGGAGGGCAAGCAAAAGCTTTACCGTGATTACGTTAAGATACAGATTGAATTACATGAGCCAACAGCGACGCTTCACACAGCGGATACTTCGTTCACATGGATCTATGATCGAACACAAGAAGGCATGGAATTGACCTACAAAGAAGGCGTGAAGCGGTTCCTATACCGGACGCTACGTACGCTGACCGGCAAAGATCTGCCTTGGGGATGCCTCACCGGCATCCGCCCGACCAAACTTGCGTACGCGATGTTAGAGGAAGGTCTTACGCAGAGTACGATAGAGAATACTTTATCCCATAAATACTATGTTTCTGATCCCAAGATATCGTTAAGTATCCGCATCGCGCAAAAGGAGCGAGCGATTGCGGCGCGTTTGCCTTCCAAAGAGGATACCTACTCTGCGCTTCGCACGGGATATAGCTTATACATAGGAATTCCTTTTTGCCCGACGACTTGTCTGTACTGTTCTTTTTTGTCTCAACCGATATCCTCATCAAGAGTGCAAGCAAAACAATATGTGGAAAGTTTGCTGCGTGAAGCACGTGCGACTGCGAAACTTGTCCATGGCGAGGCTCCTACGTGTATTTATATCGGTGGAGGGACACCGACTGCGCTCGATGAAGAATCATTGGAGATGCTTCTCCGTGGAGTGAGAGAGATCTTTGACTGTACTACTTTGCAGGAGTTTACGGTAGAATCCGGACGTGCCGACAGTATTACTCGAGAAAAACTCCAAATATTAAATCGGTTTGGAGTGGATCGCATTTGTGTGAATCCGCAGACGATGAATCAGTCTACTCTGGATCTGATCGGAAGGCGGCATACGCCCGATCAAGTGAAGGAAGCCTTTCAGTTGGCGCGAGAAGTGGGATTTACCAATATTAATATGGACGTCATCACCGGATTACCCGGGGAAGGACAAACGCAGATCCAACATACGATGGAAGCCATAGCGCAGCTACGCCCGGATTCATTGACGGTACATTCCCTGGCGATCAAACGCGCTTCCCGTATGAAAGAGTGGGTCAAAGACAATACCGGTGAGATACGCAACACAGAAGCGATGATGAATGTGTTTGCAATGGGTGCAGAGGAACTGGGGATGGAACCTTATTATCTCTACCGCCAGAAGAATATGGCGGGCAATTTTGAAAACACGGGCTACGCAGTTCCGGGGAAAGAATGTTTGTACAATATTTTCATCATGGAAGAAAAACAAACAATTTTCGCTCTTGGAGCCGGCACCATTACCAAATTCGTGTCTGAAGGAAAGATCGTCAGACAGGAAAATGCCAAAGATCTCGAACTATACCAAAAACAAATCGACGAAACGACAGAGAAAAGAAAAATATTGCTTTCTACAATATAAAGATCTTTTGATAGCCAAATCTATGAAGAATCAGACAAACAGGAGATGTACAATCCACCGACGAAAGTGAAAAATTAACCGTAACCGAGAAACAAAATTGTTGAATTTGACCAAAATTCCCTACAACTATCTATAGATTAAAGACACAATGTGTGCGATATTAAGAAAAACGACGCTTCACCTCGTGAGATTGACGAAATAGCACATATGGGAAAACATACAGCAACATTTGATAGGTATTCATAGTGAAATCTGATATCATAAAATTTGCGTGTAGTAAGAAAATTCGCCTATTGGCGAGCAGACAGATGGGAGCACAATCTATGAAGAAACTGTTTGAAAAAGGAACTATGCAAAAAATCATTCTTCTTTCAGTCTTAGCACTGATTGTGGTTGCATGGATCTTAATCGGAAAGCTGACAACACCTGAAAATTATCGCAGCAAGTACGAAGGGTATGATTTAGATTCAGATGTTGAGGGAATGGGTAGAGAAGGTACATATACGGAGTACTTGAAGATTCACGAGAACGCAGCTTATCCGACTGCTGATATTACCGTGGATTTGTTGAACTATACGGAAGGCGACCTGGTAGAAGAGTACGCTGATCAAGAAGGCAGCTTGTATACCGGTGATCAATCGACCGTTACATGGGAAGTGGAAGTACCGGAAGCAGGCTTTTACAATCTCCACATGAGATACTTAACAGTGGAGTCGAGAGGCGTAGCGATTGAACGTGCTGTTTACATTAACGATCAATTGCCTTTCACGGACGCAGAGGGGATCAGCTTTATCAGACTTTGGACAGATGGAGGCGAGGTTCGAGTTGATAACCAAGGCAATGAAATTCGCCCTATTCAAGTAGAGAAATATGATTGGCAAGATGCGTATTTCAAAGATGATATGGGATACATAACAGAGCCTTATCGTTTTTACTTTGAAGAAGGGGTGAACACGATCACCTTGGAAGCGATTAATGAGCCGATGATCATCAGTGACCTTACGATAACAGGGATCAAACCGGAGCCTGCATATGTGGAGTATATCCAGGATCAAACTGCATCTTCGGCGACCGGTGAAGGGCTTACCTACATTTCCAAGATACAAGGTGAATCTTCCTTATTACGTTCGGAACCTTCCTTGTATGCGAAATATGATCGTTCTGCTCCGAACACAGAACCTTACAGTGTTACCAAGACTCTGATGAATTACATTGGAGGGAGTGTATGGGGAACGGCGGGACAGTGGATCGAGTTGGATTTTGAAGTACCGGAAGACGGATATTACAATATCACTATTAAAGGTAGACAAAATTACGACAGGGGTCTTGTTTCCGGCAGAAGTCTCTATATCGATGGAGAGATTCCGTTTGAGGAAGTCGGAGAAATCTTTTTCTCTTATGCAAACAAATGGGATATGATGACCCTTTCGGACGACGAAGGTACCCCTTATCGTTTCTATCTGGAAGGGGGCGCTCATACGCTTCGATTAGAAGTCACACTTGGCGAGATGGGTGGTTATCTGGAACGGATTGAAGATTCCATTTTCCGTAGTAATCAAATTTACCGTAAACTTTTGGTTTACTTAGGACCTACGCCGGATCAATACCGTGATTACAATATCGATCTGGTTTATCCGGAAGTAATGGAAGCGATGGAGCTTGAATACAGGAGACTGTACAAGATCGTCGATGATGTTGTTGCATATGTTGGTCAAAAAGGCGATAAGATTGCAGCAGCACAGACTTTGGCAAAACAGATGGAACGTTTTGTGAAACGCCCGGATCGTATTCCGGCAAGTTTTACAAACTTTAAAGAAAATATCACATCTTTGGGTACTGCTCTCTTGGCGCTTAGTACCGCGCAATTGGACGTTGATTATGTAATCGTCAGCGGAGAGGAAGCGAAGGTTCCCAAAGATAATGCCGGAGTATTTGCCAGCATTATGCATGAAGTGAAATCATTCGTAGCTTCGTTTATCGTAGATTATGACTCTGTAGGTGATGTTTACGAAGAGGGTGATGATGAAGTCGTCAAAGTATGGATCACTACCGGTCGTGATCAAGGGACTATTGTGAAATCAATGATTGACGACACCTTTACACCTAACACCGGTGTCAAAGTCAATGTTGAAGTCGTAAATCCGAATGCGTTGCTCAATGCGGTGGTGGCAGATCGCGGTCCTAATATTGTAATCTCCGCTTACGCGGAATTACCGGTCAACTATGCAATGCGTAATGCCGCAGAGGATTTGACGCAATTTGATGGATGGGAAGAAGCTTTTGCAAACTTCTATCCGAGTGCATACCGAGCATATCAATACAATGATGGCATTTATGCGATGCCCGAGACGCAGACTTACAATGTATTGTTCTATCGGAAAGATATACTGGAAGAATTGGGTTTGAGCGTCCCGAATACGTGGGAAGAACTCATTGCTATGATGCCTACCGTTCAAGGGAACAATATGTCGATTGCGATTCCTTCTACAGCGAATGTGACGGCGGATAACCCTTCAGCAGCACCCGACTTGTCGCTTTATTACACACTGATTTACCAGTTTGGCAGTGATGTCTACGATGAAGCTGCTATGTATACGATTATTGACAATGAAAAAGGTGTAAAAGCATTCGACGATTATACTCGTTATTTTACCGATTACGGTACGCCTCTTGTATTCGATTTTGTCAACAGATTCCGTTCGGGCGAGATGCCAATTGGAATAGCCAACTTTAGCACTTACAATACGCTTATGGTAGCGGCTCCGGAAATCAAAGGTCTTTGGGATTTCACCCTTATTCCGGGAACTGAAAAAGTGGGAGCTGACGGTGAAACTTATATTGATCGATCTGTCTACTCCACCGGTACTTGTACCATGATGATTCGTACCAGTGATCAAGAAATCAAAAATGACGCTTGGACATTCATGCAGTGGTGGGGATCTCCGGATACACAGGCTCGTTTTGGACGTGAGCAAGAAGCTCTCTTGGGATCTTCTGCACGATATGCAGCAGCCAGTCCCGATGGTCTCAGACAGTTGGGATGGAGCGCCAAAGAACTTGCCGTTTTGGAAGAGCAATG
Source organism: Lachnospiraceae bacterium (assembly GCA_031262285.1). The sequence goes on from JAISHZ010000049.1 coordinate 12,369, forward strand.
GACATGGACTGTTGGATTCCGCGAAGTAGCAGGTGGATATTATACCACTCGTCACATTACCAATGCTGCCAGAAAGGTAATGTCGGAAAAAGCAGATCCTCGTGAGACGATCTTGGATTACTCCATCACGATTGATGAAGAGCTCTTAAAGAAGAGAATAGAGTTTGGTCTTGCGGAAGAGTAATCATGTGATACGCAGATGTATGATGGATTGTGATAACAGACAGTAAGCGCTTACTGGTGGGTCGCAGTAAGCGCCAAGAAAAGGAGTGCCATGGCTAATTATTTAGGTAAGTACGTTGCATTAAAAAAGTATAATACCAAGGTAGCGTTCAAAAAAGCAAAACAAAGCAAAATGTGTTATTTATTCTTGGCACCGTATGCGATACTCTTTACCATGTTTTATATCTTGCCGGTGTGTTCTTCTATATTCTTTAGCTTTACGTATTACAATATTTTGGAGCCGCCGAAATTCATCGGGATACAAAACTATCTCAATTTGATCCTGCAAGACGATATTTTCTTGACTGCTATCAAAAATACATTCTTAATCGCAGTTATCACAGGACCGATTGGATACATCGCCTCATTTTTGTTCGCTTGGTTGATCAATGAGTTACCAAGATGGTTGCGTGCATTCGCGGTTATCGTTTTCTACGCACCTTCCATCGCCGGCAATGTGTTTTATATCTTCTCCATCTTCTTCCGCGGAGATGCTTATGGGTATGTAAACGCTGCATTGATTGATATGGGGCTTATCGGAGCGCCAATCCTGTGGCTTCTCAATCCTGTCTATATGTTACCGATTTGTATGATCGTTATCCTGTGGATGAGTTTGGGTACCGGATTCCTTTCTTTTGTGGCAGGTCTTCAAGGTGTGGATCGGTCACAATACGAAGCCGGATACATGGATGGTGTGAAAAACCGTTGGCAAGAACTTTGGTACATCACCTTACCCAATATGAAACCAATGTTGATGTTTGGTGCGGTTATGTCAATTACACAAGCGTTCGGTGTCTGTGATGTTACCATGGCATTGTGTGGTTACCCGAGTACGGACTATGCGGCCAGAACGATCGTTACACATCTGTTTGATTATGGATTCTCCAGATTTGAGATGGGTTATGCATCAGCAATTGCGACACTTTTGTTCTTGATCATGATTTTGTGCAACAAAGCGATTCAAAGTCTACTACGAAGAGTCGGGACTTGATCGTAAGGTATCTTGGTTGTTAAGTTGTTAAATGCTGCCGAACCGGCAAGATGGGGGCAATATGGATATAAGTGTTCAGACGAATACAAAGATTAAAAGAAATGGTCGTGGAATGAGGCTCAAAAGAAGGAGACCCAATCGTTCCAGAGTTGGAGATTTCTTTATCTACTTTTTCTTGATTTTGATCGCGCTTGCGATGGTGTTCCCGCTTGTTTTTGCGGTAGGGAATGCACTCAAACCATTGGATGAATTGTTCTTGTTCCCACCAAAGCTTTTTCCAATGAATCCATCATTGGATAATTTTCAAGATTTATTTGTAACCATGAGTAAATCTTGGGTGACATTTTCCAGATACATTTTTAATACGGTATTTATGACGGCACTTGGTACGACAGGGCATTTGATCATCGCTTCTATGGGTGCGTTTGTTCTTGCAAAGTATCAATTTCCGGGTGGTGCCGTATTCTTCCGTATCGTCGTAGTAGCGTTAATGTTTAGTGGTTACGTAACTGCGATTCCCAATTATTTGATTATCAATCAACTTGGTTGGGTAGATACGTACTGGGCGATTGTCGTTCCTGCTTTTGCAGCACCGATTGGATTGTTCTTGATGAAACAGTTCATGGAAGGGATTCCTCTCTCTTTGATCGAAGCAGCAAGAATTGACGGAGCGAACCTCTGGAAGATCTTCTGGGGTGTCGTAATGCCCAATGTTAAACCGGCTTGGTTGACCTTGATTATCTTCTCTGTACAAAGCCTCTGGAACAATCAAGCAGCTACGTTTATTTATTCCGAAGAAAAGAAAACACTTGTTTACGCATTACAACAGATTCAAAGCGGCGGTATCGCCAGAATGGGTCAAGCAGCTGCGGTTACTGTAGTAGTAATGATCGTGCCGATCTCAATCTTTATCTTCTCAGAAAGTCAAATCTTGGAGACGATGGCTAGTTCCGGGTTGAAAGAATAATATTGAAAAGATTTCTGTACACAAACACAAGATTTTGACATAGAACAAGATCACTTACGCAACCAAAGGAACAGGTTTAGGAGGCGCGACATGAGCGTAAAACGGAATAAGCGAGCGCGAATTATCACGATTCTGATGGCTTCGCTGTTAATCGCAGTAGCAATGCCAACCACAG
>JAISHZ010000092.1 GCA_031262285.1 Lachnospiraceae bacterium
TGCACACTTTCACCTTACCTTCGTACTTTTCTGCCATCTTCGCTACCACGGGAGCCATCATTTTGCATGGTCCACACCAATCAGCGTAGAAATCCACCACGACCGGAGACTGCGCCTCCAATACTTCTTTTTGAAAATTCTCTGCGGTAATTTTTACTTCCATTTGTTGTTCCTCCATTCCGCCGTTTGGTACGGCAAGCTTTTTCTCTGTGTTTTGGGGAGGTACTGCAATGTATTTGCAGATGGCGATCCCCTTTGCGACAAATCGTTCCTCATACTCTGTCATGGTATTGTCTTTCACCCACGTATCGTCCGCGTGCAAATCGTAGGTGTACGCTTGTAGCTGCCATCCGAGTGCACGGCATTCGTCAAGAGCAAAGTCAAAGAGCTTTTTGTTGTCCGTCTTAAATTCTACCACACCTTGTGGGTTTAAGATCTCAACGTAGCGATTTAAGAATCTTCGGGAAGGCAAACGCCTCTTGGCATGACGATCTTTGGGCCAAGGATCCGAGAAGTTTAAATAAATCTTGTCCACTTCATTTTTCCCAAAAACATCAGTAATATCCTCTGCATCCATTCGGATGAGACGAACGCACGGTAAGCTTTCCGCTTCTAACTTTGCTACACCACGCAATAAGACGCTTGAATACTTTTCAATCCCGATATACGATTTCTCCGGATGTGCTTTTGCTAAATCAAACAAAAACTTTCCTTTTCCCATCCCGATTTCCACTTCGATCGGATGATCGTTCCCGAAGACCTCTTTCCACTTTCCCTTGTATAAAGAAGGCGTTTGAACGACAAATGAACTTTCTTGCATTTTTTCTCTGGAACCGGCTATGTTTCTAAGACGCATTGTATCTTTGTATCTCCATTTCATCTGCGATTGATCCCGATGTCAATCATACTCTTTTGGTCATTTTATGCCTGAATACCGGCAATTATCCCCCCTCTTTCATCAGTAGGAACCAATAGTATCTCCATTTATTGGTTCTGCGTAGAATTTGCAACAATCGTTTCATCTGATCAGAAGCGGCTAACAGCAATTCTTCCGTCACTTCTCCACCTCCATATCGGATTGCTTCAAAATGACGTAAGAAAGTCACTGTCTCTTGCGGCAATTCTTCTCGTTTCTTGATTGTAACACAAAGATCCGAAAGTGTATCTCCCGAATTCATCGGCGCTCCTAATATTTCTAATATTTTGAAGGTTTTGATCAGCCAAACATCCACTTTCTTTCGTGAATTTAAGCGGTCATAGCGAAGTCGTCGTATGAGGGTGTCAACGGCAAAGATCAACACCGCTGCCGTAAGCAATCCTCCGACAAATAGAAAGAGCACATCCAGTGGAATGCGAAATGGTTTCTTTTGGGGTTCCTCTTCCTCCGTCTCTTGTGCTTTCACTTGGATGGGAAGAGGGGTGTGAACGATGCTTTCTTGTTCCTTTTCATCGGTACTCTGCGTCTTGTCCGCTATCGTCCAACTTTGATACCGCATCGAGGCATACCCCGGGGTCGGTTCGAATGCGACCCATCCGACTCCATCCACATACACCTCCGGCCATGCGTGCGCCATCGCCGAAGAAACTTCATAGACCTTACCATTGGAGGTGATGATCGGAACACAATATCCTTGCACATATCGCGCCGGAAAACCTGCCGTTCTGGCAAGTAAGACAAAGGCAGTCGCAAAATACGTACAGTATCCTTTCTTTGTTTGTAATAAAAAATAATCCAGAAACTCTTCCCCTTCCGGAATGATTCCCGGAGTCGTCGTATAGGTGTAGCTTTCCAATTCTTTTTCTATCAGATACAATTGATCCAAAGGCGACTTCGCATCTTGTGTGATGCTCTCAAAATAAGCGTTCAGCTGCGGGCTAAGAGAGACCGTTTGTAAATAATGGTCTTTTATGTTGGCTTCATGTGTTGCCAAAAGCGTTTCTGTAAAATCAAACGGCAGCGCAGCTGACCAGAGTCTTTTGACAGACAGCAAGGCTTCTTCCTCTTCCTGCGTGATCGACTCGTCGTATTGATACGTGCTTTGTGTCTCCAAAAATGTACGGAATCGCTCGTTCCCATTGTTTAAGCGATAAAACTGCACTTTATATTGCGTTCCCAATCCTTTGTAACCTTGAAAAGCATACCCGCTTTTTTCGAAGCGATAGGTAAAGTTACTGATTGACTCTATTCCTCTTGTTTTGGCAGGGGTAAACAAATAATGCGACTTCATTTCTTCGTATTGGATTTCCATCGTCACCGGACGAAAAAGGTCCACGACGCTCCCGGGTGCAAATCGTTCGGCAGCATAGACGCTTTCCATGGTGTCTAAAAGTGGAACCCACGCTTCTTCATCGGCCGTGTACTCCCATCCGTCTCCGGTAAAGGTATTGTAGATTGCTCCCGATAGGTACAAACCGTTCATATTCGCATTTGCGCGGCTCACCTGCATTTGGGTGCGATGGGACATCGTTAGATCGCCTCCTACACTCGGCGACTCATCGAATCCCGAAAAAGCCATTTGGAAACCTTCCCGCGATTTGCCGCCCCACGTTTGAGAAAACCAGATTCGGCTATCCTCAAGCCGCTCCCAAAGGTTTTGTACAAATCTCCATTCATATGGCTTATGGTCGGTTGGAAGCACCAATAGAAAGGCCAAATACACGATCAAAAAGGGGCATATCCAAACCACCACGCTTCTTCCGATCCCCGGAGATTGCCGTTTCGCCCATGTTTTCTCTTGGATCCATTCTACCCCGCAGAAAAGCAAATACAAAAAGGACAACGCGGCGGAGGGTTCAGAAAGAGGTTGCTTCGCGATAAAACAGACACACAGTAACACAATCACCAAAAAGCACATCCCAATCCGCAAGCCACGTACCCTAGCCAATACCAAAGAAAGCAAGCACAAAAGAGTCGCTGCGCAAAATGCAAATAGGAACACACTGGTGGTTGCAAAGAGATCTGTCTCTCTGATGATATCTTCCGTCACCTCCGGCAGCGGAGGCATGCCGGACCAAATCCAAGATCCAAACTGTGCAAAAAGAGTCGAAAGAACCTCCTGCCCAACCCAATATTGCACCGCCAGCACACCTAAGCCGGATCCGATACACAGCAATATCCGACCTCGTAGCCGCACCAATAAAAAGGTGATCGTAAATACAAGCGGCAGAATCACCCCCCAAACAAACAGCTTCACAAACGCCCCTTGAAACAGCAAACTCTCCAATATGCTTCCCCCGACCGAAACCACCAGCAAGCATACCACTGCACGATAAAATTTTTCTCTGGAAATGAAATCCCTCAATGTTTTTTGTTACCCTCACGCGCCTCTTTGACGGCTTACAATACTTTGCTGATATCTTCTTCGGGTGATATCGCTATGAACTGTCTCCTTCGTCCGCTCTGTTTGACATACTCCGTCACGTCGTCTTTCGTCACAATAACGATTACGACGGTCTTTCCTTCTCGACTCCATTTTTCGGTATGTAAAAAGACTGTTGGAGTCATCTTAGAAAGTACCAAAAAGAGGATTCTTGCCTCTTCCGTTATTCTATTTTGTATCGCATAGGCAATCGTCGTTTCTATTTTTTCTGATTTCGCAAATGAAACAGCCGACAATTCTTTGTAGATTGGTTCAAATTGTTTAGCACCAACGCACTCTCGGGATATTGTCCGGGACTGCGACCATATTACTCTCGTGTGGGTATTTTGATTGGCAAAGTAATACAAGAGCGCGATAACGATCTCCAGTATTTGGTTCTCAATGGGCAAAAACGCCGCCATTTCCTTACTACTTCGCTGTGTATCAAACGCAATGACCACCCCATTTTTACGAAGACCCGATTCTTGGCGAACCTTCAGCGTCATCGTTCTGGCGCTCGCCTTCCAGTGGATGCGGCGAAGAGGATCCCCTTCCCGATACTCTCGTACCACAGGATCTGTCTGTGACACATCGTCTGTTTGCTCAAGTTCTGTTGCCGAAATCAACACAGGCACACTTTTGAGTGCGGAAAGTGTGACGACTCGCGGGATTACCAGTGCTCGTATCACCGACGGCATTTTGTATTGAATGCGAAACAGTCCAAAAAAATCGCTGATCGCCAATGCTTTTACCCCTACGTCGTATTCCCCTCTATATTTACAGATTAATTTCGTGGTAAACTCTGCTTCTTCTCCCGGCAACAACAAAAAGGACTTTTGATCCGGAAGCCCTTCTACCGAAGAAAAATCAGAATAAAGCTTCACCTCGATCCCGGTATATGCGGTCACATCTTCGTTCTGCAAGCGAAACCGATACGATACAGGCTGACCGCAAGTAAGGTTGCGCGTCTGTGTTTCTTGATAAATATAAAAATGGGTACGGACATACAATAGATACAGAAAGGAAATCAACACCACCCCCGGACACAAAAAGAAAAATGTATAAGCAATGACTCCGCCATTGGTGCTGATCGCAACCAAAGACAGGACAAATAAGATACACCAAAATACTCTTCTTCGAGCCACGACTCCTCCTCACCGCTTGTACCATTTACTTTCCGGCACTCTCCGATAAGATTGGCACTTTTGCTTTTAGTACGATACTTTTGAGAATCGCTTCTATGCTTTCTTGTTTCATTCTGGCTTCCGCTGTCAAGAAGAGACGATGACACAGGACGGGCAATGCCATCTTTTTCACGTCATCAGGTTTACAATACTGTCTTCCTGCCAAAAACGCGTTCGCCTGCGCAGCGCTCGCAAGTGCCAACATGGCTCTGGGACTGGCTCCAATTAGGAATCTTTCTTCTTTTCGGGTCAAGGAAATAATATCTGATATATATCGAATGATATCTTCCTGCATGGTCACGTTCTTGACTACCTCTTGTAATGAGACGATCTGATCCGCATCGCACACTGCCGATAATTGCTCCTTAGTCAGTCCCTGCAAAAACTGCTGCGTCATACGGATTTCTTCTTGCTGATCCGGATACCCGATCGAAAGTCTCATCAAGAAGCGATCCATCTGCGCCTCCGGAAGCGGGTATGTTCCCAAAAATTCCACCGGATTTTGCGTGGCGATCACCATAAAGGGTGTCGGCAAAGGATAGGTAACCCCATCTATCGTGACTTGTCTTTCCGCCATCGCCTCCAAGAGACTTGATTGCGTCTTTGGAGAAGTACGGTTGATCTCGTCCGCTAACAAAATCTGATGATCAACGACTCCTTTTCGAAACGCAAATTCACCGGTTTTCATATTATATACAGAGATACCGGTCACATCCCCGGGTAAGGTGTCCGGTGTAAATTGGATCCTCCCAAAAGTACATTGTATCGCTTTGGCTAAGCAGGATGCCAATGTGGTCTTCCCCACTCCGGGTACATCCTCAATCAACAAATGCCCTCCCGCCAAGAAGCAAGTCAACAAAAGTCGCACCACGTCTTCTTTCCCGACAAATATTCGATTGATCTGATCTTGAATGGCTTGCGCTAACAACACCTGCTGATCTTTCATGATGGGGTTATCTTCCATTTCGTTGCTCCATTTTCTCTCTACCTTTACTCGGCAAGTCATTTTGAATCAAATATGCATAATCGGTTTACAATCACCATTAGCATACCACACGCAACTACCTCTGAAAAGAGATCTCTGAAAAGAGATCTCTTGAAAAAGGATCCGTAGTCTGATAGGATAGTTACAATTCACACGCGGCGAACGCGTGAATCGTAAATAACGAATTGTTTGGTATGTGATCACAAGTGAAAGGAGCTTTGCGTATGGCAGAAACGTGGTTGGAACGAATCAAAGGAAAAGAACTGAAGATCTTCTGTATTTACTCCATTGCTCTTTGTGCGTTAGCCGCGTTTTTATTCGCGGATCCCCTCACCATTCTAACCGGTCTAAGGAAAATCGTCGTTTCTCGCGATGCCTTGATCACTGATTATTTTGAACTGGCAAGTTACGGAAGCGGTTTTGCAAACGCCGCTTTGGTGATGTCAATCAGTCTGATATTAATCATCTCACAAAAACTACCTTTTACCGGGTTGTCCATAACAGCTATTTTTATCAATGTCGGGTATGCCTTTTGGGGCAAAAATCCCGTGAATATTCTTCCCATTTTCTTGGGAGTCTTTCTTTATGCCAAATTACATAAAGCGTCTTTTAGCCGTTACCTTTTTACAGCCTTATATGGCGCTTGTCTGGCTCCTCTTGTCACGGAATTTGCTTATTTCTTCCCTCTTCCCGGTATCGGAGAATTACTCCTTGCCGCGTTGATCGGTGTTTGTATTGGCTTTGTCTTACCGCCGCTTGTGATGCACACCGCTTCCATGCACCAAGGGTATAGCTTGTTCAATGCTGGTTTTGCGGCAGGGATTTTGGCTTTCGTGATCGTATGCGTCTTGAAATCATTTGGCGTAGAAGGAGAAAGTGTTTTCATATGGAAAGCGCAGCGCCACCCGGCGATTATGATTGGATTTAGCCTGTATTTCCTTTCAACATTTCTATTTGGTTTGTTTTTGACACGTGGGAAACTCTCCGGAATGAAGCATATCTGGGGGCATCCGGGGCGAGCAGTCGCCGATTTCGTGATCATGGACGGAGTCGGCTATACGTTAATCAATATGGGATTGGTCGGACTCGCCTGTATGGCATATGTTACGGCAGTCGGCGGTGATTTCTCCGGTCCCGTGCTGGGAGCGATTCTGACAGCTTTTGGGTATGCTGCTTTCGGCGCGCATCTACGCAATTACCTTCCGGTTATGGCAGGGGTTTTTCTCTTTGGGGTGGTCAGCAATCTCTCCCCTACATCACCCGGGATCCTGTTGGCTGCTATCTTCGCAGCGGGACTCTCCCCTGTAGCAGGACAATTTGGCATTCTCGCCGGTATCCTTGCGGGGATATTGCATGGAGCCATTTCCATTCATACTGCTGATATGTACGGAGGCTTGAATCTCTACAACAACGGATTCAGCGCAGGCTGGGTCGCTATCGTGATCGTTCCTTGTCTCGAAAGTTTTATCAAACAATTCTCAAGCAGAAAGGATACCAATGCAAAATGACACATGAAGAAAAGAAAGTTACCAAAATAGTAGAAGAATTGAGTCTTTATTTCTTTGCAGCGGGAGCGGATCACATCCAATCCGAAATAAAACGAATTGAGGATGATTTTACGATCCTTTTTCGCGCCAACTTTTCACCGGATCGTCTCCATGATGTAGAGCGACTGGAAAAGTATTTAAATGGGGAAAAAAACGATGGCATGGAAGACATCTATTGGGGACTGGCAGGTAGCGGCGATCCCGGAGAAGCCAGCCAATTATTGCTGGTCGGTATGATGATTGACCATGCCAAGATTCAATTGGAGGGAGATGAGGTAGTATTACACTTGACCAAAAAGATCAATGATTGAAAGCTTTTCGATCCATGTAGCAAGATAGTTGTGCTCATAAAACCAAGTCAGAATAGGTTGCTGCGCTGTGGATTCCAGGATGATTTGTCCTATCATTCCCAAGTTGTGCCGTAGTAAAAAGGTATCGATCAACCATAGTACGACAATCGTTTCTGCCACACCCAGTAAAATGCCACACAGTTTATCCAACCATTTCACGATCGGCAAAGCCGAAAAAAGTTTGAGTGGGAAAAGCACCAATCCGATCAGATGGTGGACGATGCCAATGACAGCCAAAAGGAAGACGGCAGCAATGATATTTAAGTATTCCTTGTCTTGATAACTTGTGACCACCCATACAAGCAATCCGACGGTAAGACAGAGAATCAGAAGGGTAAGAATGGACACCAATTCCTTTACCATCCCGCGCTTATAACCTAGTATGATTTTCACCACCAGAAATAGAATCATTAGAATCAAAAAAAAGTTCATTCGCTCGCTCCTCATGTGTAGGTAGACTTTTATTGTTACTGTTCACGCCTTCGGCGTTCACAGCAACAAATCGCACAAATCACCATGCGATAAAAAACATCACCATGCGATAAAAAACATCGCCATGCGATTTGGCGGTTGCGACTCTTGCGAAATTATGCATTCTGCATAATTTCGACTGCGCGGGATAGTGGCTGTGAATCGTAACCTTTTATTTCAATTGAATCACATCGAGCGAATCATTCGTCAGTACTTCGTAACGATACGCTACGCCTCCCGAAGTCAAGACCCGGATTGGCTTTTCAAAGCTTCCCCTATATTTCAACTTTCCCGTCATGGTAAAGATCTCACATTCTTGCTCGTTATATATAACGATACATTCACTGTCAAAGAAAATATTGGTATATTCGATATGAAAATCGATGCTATTGACTTTCTTGGCATTTGCGTTGTAAAGTTCTATCGTATAGAGAGCTGTCAATTCTTCACCTTCCAAGGAACTAGCTTCCTCCCCTCCGTAGAAAACCAACCCCACATAAGAGTCATTATGATAAACCGATAGAACCTCTCGATTGGTTAAAAAATATTCACCAGCGGATTCCGGGGTTTGTCTTCCTCGATAAAACATGAGTCTATCCTCGCTGACGGCAAAGGATGTGGTATCGTCCATAAATTGTAAATAAGGCACCAAGCTATCCGTATAGTTATAAGCGCTTACCAATCGATCTTGGTCTGCGTAGTTGTCACCGACTTCGCCCAGATTGTAAAAAGCCACATGGCACTTGATCGATTTGGTCTCTTGATCCGCTTGTAAATAAGAGATCGCCATGAGCTGTCCGCCGGGAGAAAGGCTGATAGCAGTAGGGTATCCGCTCCCATGCATCGTAGCTTCCCCTTCATACAAAAGCTCTCCCGTGGGGGTATAGATATAGATCTTCGTCGCATCCACATCAATCATCGTAACCACGACATTTCCATTGGATGCCACCGCCATCGATTCCACCGGCATCAAGGTGGTAAAGTGTCCCAAGATCTCCTTTGAACTCTGTACGTAAATATCTCGTCTACCGTAGTCTCCGATTGCCACGATATCACCGCACACGCGTACCATAGGATCTTGCATTTGATAGGTTTGGTTCCATAACACTTCGCCTTTTTTGTCCAGACAATGCGCTCCATCTTTACTGTAGATCAAAATGGCATCGCCTAGTCGCATTTGATTGGATTGCGAAGTCATCAACACAGGAGTCGAGGATATGATCGTATAATCCGTATATTGTTTATTCTTGTATTGCCTGATAACAAAAAAGAGAATCAACGCAATAAGGATTACAAAAAACAAAATCCGATAAAATAGGATCCGCCTGTGTCGGTGAATCTTTTTCTGATATGGTACTTGCTTTTTCACGCGCTTGTCTTTTCGTTCCTGTCGTACCACTGTACGCGGCATACCCTCACGCGCAAAATTTCTGATATCTCCCACTTTTGCTCCCGTCTGCTTCGCAACAGCAAAAAAAGGTGTACGATTCACAAGTTGTATCCTGTACAGTCGTATTTGCTTCCGTCTGCGCGCCAATAGCGCGCGTATCAATCAAGGCGTTTGAAAGTTCCTTACTTTCAAACTTGTACAGTTACTCCCTTCCGCGCCTTTTACGCGATCAAATCACGTCGTTTGAAAGCTTCTTTCGCAAGGGACGTAACTTGATTTGATGCTATGTAAGCCATATGCGCGAATTGTAATAAAAGGTTGTTTGTCTTGTGAATCTCATTTGAATTGCACCTATAGTAACATATCTACCTTACGGAAGCAAAATCTTTTGCCCGAATTTGATCGTATCGGGATCCGGTATTTGGTTGAGTTCGCAAATCTCGGCGACTTTGTCTTCGCTTCCATAGATGCGCATACAGATCCCTATTAAGGTATCTCCTCTTTGGATGACATAGGTCGTCGGTCCTGCCACCTGCGTACTTTCCGGCGTTTCCTGTGACGGCTCGCTGCTTGCCACTCCTGTTGGCTCGCTGCTTGGGGTGGGCGCCTGTTCGCTGCTTGGGGTTTCCGGTGGTTCACTGCTTACGATTTCCGGCGACTCGCTGCTTACGGTTTCCGGTTGCTCACTGCTTGGGATTTCCGGTGTCTCGCTGCTTTCTGTTTCCGGTGTTTCGCTAGAAGGTGTCAGCGTCTCCGGCATCTGTGATGTGACTAGTTGATTTTCTCGATCAATGGCTTCCAACAAATCGCCTTCGGCAACCATCGTTCCGGTTACACCGGGATTCATCACATCAATAGCGTCTTCTGCGTCCGGAATCTGTTGCGACATAAAATCCTGTGACAAATCATCAAAGGCAGTACGTAACCGCTCAAATCCTCCCATACTAGAGATTCCTGCGTAACACAAAAGCAAAAACACTCCCACAACAGACCATCTCATGGCACGCACCGACCAAGTTACCGGTACGGCTTTTTGTGAACTTGGAGCCATCTTTCGAAACATCCCCAACAAAGACCCTTTCGGCTTGTCCATGCGCTTCAATTGTTCCCTGGCAGGACTCCTGCGTGGTTCTCTTGGTGTGATCGGATCCGGCTTTTTGATTGCTTCCTGTTTGATGGCCTCCTGCGGTTTTGGTGGATCTTCTTGCCAACTGGCAGTGGTTCGTCTGCTGCTTGTCCGCACGCCTGTTTCGCGCGATGCCACACGCCTTTCTTCTTGACGAAGTTTGACTTGATCGTACTTATCTTGATCAAATTTCTCCGGTTCGGCTTTTTTATTTCTGGTTTCCACCATATAGGCAAGCATGGGCTCATTCTTTTCATAGAAACAAGCGTATCCATTAATATATCTACAGATCCCTTGTTCGCAGACAAAAAATCCTTCTACCATTTCCCCATTCAAGAGTAAATATGCCAGAAATTGATATTGCGCAAAAAAACGTTTTCGAAGGCGCTCTGCCTCTTGCGTTTGCGCTTGGGAAAGATGTCGGACTTCTCGCTCGATACTTTCCATCTTGCAAGCTCCATAAAAAAAGAGGTAGGTAATACCGTTTTCTTCTTGCTTCTTTCCATACAAGGAAACAGCCGCAAGTTTATTTTCCGCTATGTGATTTAATTGTTTTATGTAAGAAAACACATAATCTTCTACGTATATCTTGCAATTTCGATCTGATTCTCCGATTTGTGTAATATTTTTCGGCAACTCCATAAAAATACCTCCCAAGCCGTTTCTCTCATAATATCATCGGCTTGAAAGGTATTTTAGTGTTCTTTGTCGCGCGATCATCAGAAGTCGTCGACATTATTTGCGAATTCGAATATCACACAAATTGATAAACGGTTACGGAATGATATTCTTTTCCCGCTCCAAAGATACAAGACGGGAAGAGCGGTTGATGTACGCTGTCGGGGAAGAACTGTGTCTCAAGGCACAAACCGCTTCTGGCCACATAAGAAGCTCCTTCTTTGCCTGCTTGCGGTGTTATACAGTTCCCTGCGTAGAATTGAATTCCCGGTAAATCTGTGAATACTTTCATCTTACGTCCACTGACAGGTCCAATCAATTTCGCCACCAAACGAAGGGTTCCATCATAATCATCGATGACCCAGTTATGGTCATAGCCTTGTACCAAAGTGAGTTGTTCTTCGTCCGCGTTGATTTCTTGTCCGATTCTTTTGCGTTCCCTAAAGTCCATCACGGTTCCTTCCACTGGAGCGATCTCTCCGGTCGGAATAGCTCCTTCTACCACCGGCGTATAATGAGAAGCGATGAGCTTTAGCTCATGATCTTCGATCGTGCCGCTCTTATGACCGTCCAGATTAAAGTAGGTATGGTTGGTGGGATTTAAAATCGTCAACTTGTCACTCGTCGCGTCATAAGCAAGCTTCAGCGCGTTCGAAT
>JAISHZ010000115.1 GCA_031262285.1 Lachnospiraceae bacterium
AGTATTTTTAAATCAACAGCCGAAGTATTAAACTCTGTGAGGTTCAGTCCATTCGTAAGCGCGTAAATGATATGTGCATCACGCCTAAGCTTCGGATAAAGCACCGCCTTTTCACCGATTTTGAGCAGTTTTTGTGTTTCTTCAACGTTCATCTGAAATGCGAAAGCGAAGCGAAGCAAGGTGTCACGGGAAGGTCTTTTCGACTCGTGTATAATCTCGTAACCGTAAGCTACGCTGACACCGGCGGAGGCGAAAAGCGCTTCTTTTTTTAGACCTTTTTCCTCGCGAATCGTATTGATATATCTTCCGATAGTCGGCAATCCGGAAGATTCATCCATTATGCGCAGTATATCTGAAACAGACCGGGCTTTCTGGATGAAATGCATTAGTTCTTTTGTCCCGGGTTCATTCACAGGATTTTCCATCATGCTAAGCGCGCTCCGTTCTGAAACCTTTTATTTACACTATGATTTTGTTCGCCCGCGTGTGTTTATTCGCGCGTTTAGCAGCGCTTCTAATCTAAAACATTACATCGCAAATATCGCGATTTGTCAAGAGGATATCATTTAGTGAAATCGATATATAAATCGATTTATATATCGATATGTGCTTACAATTCACAGCCGTTTGTTGCATGCTTATTATCCTTCGCTGTGTATCGATTCATCATGTGGGGCAAAAGCTGTATCGCCGCAGAACTTAACGTCATAAAAGAGCCATGGGGCGGGTATATGTTCGTAAACGGTGTGTTGAGAGCGGGGGAGGCAGAGCCGGAACTGGATTTTAGCGACAGCCCCGATGCCAAGGTTGATTTATCGGGAGCCTCCAAATTTGTCTTCTACGCCAAAGGCGAGACCGGCAAGGAGGAGGTCGAGTTTCTAATCGGCGGTCTTGGATATGACGGAAAACTTTACCCCGACAGCACGAAATACTCTATGGGATATATCAATCTCACCAAGAAGTGGAAGAAATCATTATTGATTCAAAAGAGTCTTAAGCCGCATAATCTCAGCATCTTTATTCGCTAATTCAATTTTTAATTTTTCCTCGGCCTTCGCTATCGCTTCAGCTGCTGCTTTTGCTGCCGCTTCAGCCGCCGCTGCTGCCTTGGCTTCTGCTATCGCAGTTGCTTCAGCAGCTGCTGCTTCTCGAGCGTACGCCAGAGCAGATGCTTCATTACGTCTGGTACGATCGCGAAAACGTTCGATTTCATAGAGTTCCTGTGATGTTGAAACTGTTCTATACGCATCTATGGCTTCGTTCATGATGGGTACCTCCATTTTGAGGATTCGATTCAAATCTTCCTCGGTTCTGGCTTTGAAAAGAGCAAGCCAAAACTTCAGCTCATCATCTCCATCTATTAAATCCGGTAGCTTTGGTAATTCGTAATAGTGCAGAACCTGTTTGTCTGACAATAAGTTGTGCCGATTCACTTCCAGTGGTCTAAATTCTGAATGATACTCCGTGCACTCGAACAGTTGAAACGCGAGTATATTGATGATAATAACCCTTGGAAGTTGATTGTATACTCCGCCTGAGGGTAGAGCTGATGAATAATCTCTAGCCCAATAGAAAAGGGAACGTTCCGGGTAGTCTTTCTCATCTTCGACCTGTACCTCTAGATCCAATCGCTGACCATTCATATTCATATGGATGTCAAGATGACTAAACTTACCATTCATAAATTCCGGTGGCATTTCCGTATTGGTAATGGTAAATTCAGTGATGCTTTCAAGCGGAGTTTGAAGCACGATGGACACTAGGCGCTTTAGGAATTGAGGATACTTCACAAAATACATTTTGAAAACTGTATCATTGGTCATCGGGTACTTCAATTGCGCAGTAGATTTAACTGTGACTGGTTTTTCACCTCTTGTGCTAGGTTGATTTTGCGTTGTGTCGTTTGCTTGATTTTTTGGCATAAGATGCTCCTTCCATGATGTGATGATCATTTTGATCATTAGATGCCTTGAGTGGCATGAATTAATAAAACAGAAAACTACAGAATCCACAAAGGGTAGAAGGAACGTCTCCGCTACCTTTTTTCAAGATATCACTTAAAACATAGTTCGTCAATACCTAAATCGGATCGTTCTAAATACCTTAAGTTGGAAGATGCTAAAACGGCAAAGTTTGAAAGACTATTTTCACTTACAAAAAGTTACTCCCCTCACACCTTATTCAGCATAATCTCTCGCATCAGCAGAACCCTTGCACTCTCAGCGCGATAAACTCTGTCGAAAAAAAACAGCTTGTCAGCCCTAGAGGGCGTCAGGTGGTTACCTGCGTCCCCGAACTCCGCATCAGGCAGGGTTTCACGTAGCTTAGAGACCGCTTCGGTTATTTTGGGGTCGCTGTCAATATTTATAACATTCTCTGATAAAGGAATTGTAGCGGATTAACCGGCGAACTGACTATAAATACCTCTTTGGTTACAAGCTGCTCGGGAATTACAAACAGCCCGGGAATTACAAACAGCTACGGACTTTCATTTTTTGGCAAGCGAGGTTTGCCACAATATGTTAAAGCGCAAGTTGAAGAAGATAAAATATGTTTTCAGACCGAACCTATTGGTGGCGACAAAGAAAAGCAGGATGACACAAATGCTTGATAGTATTAAAGATAGGCGGCGATAGACAGAGTCGGCAAGACAGAAGTAGAAATGACGAGCGGTGAATAGAAACGATTTCTGGTGCAAGTTTTCTGGATCCACCTTGACACCTATATCGTTTAGTGATATAGTACATTAAACGTAACGCAAATCACAAAGCTAAAGAACTATATCAAGATAGGAGCAATCATGCGTGATAACAGATCAGGCGGCGCACTGACCGAGACGACTTTTCTCATTCTACTGTCCACCTATACACCAAACCATGGGTATGCAATCATGCAGTTTATTGAACGAGAAACCAATGGTCGCGTGCTCCTGGGTGCAGGTACGCTCTATGGAGCGATTAACAGCCTGTTAGAAAAAAAGTGGATTGTCTCAACCGGTATGGAGGAACCGGGTAGCAATAAAAAGGAATATGTGATTACGCAGCTCGGGCGTGATGTCGCGGAGCGTGAGATTGAGCGCATCAAAGAGTTATATGGTTTGGCGACCAAAATCACAAAATAAACGTTTGAAGGCAGAGACTGCTTTCAAGCAGCTAGCCTAGGGAGGAAGTAAAATGGAAAAGAAAGTCTATCGGTTTTTCTTGGATTACACAAAAGGTCAGGAGACATGGCTAAACAAGATGTCAGAGAAAGGTTGGCGTCTAAAAAAGTGCGGACAGCTATCCTATACATTTGAAAGGTGCGAGCCGGGTGAATATGAATATGCAGTTGAGTTTGTCGGGCACCTATCCAATGAGAAATCCA
Source organism: Lachnospiraceae bacterium (assembly GCA_031262285.1). The sequence goes on from JAISHZ010000115.1 coordinate 3,364, forward strand.
AAAACTACAAACAATTCTTGGATGAGATGGGGTATCGAACGATTTACAAAAACGTCAATGTAGGAGCATCTGTCATAAAAGTCAAGTGGCGACCATGGGCAGAGGGAGCCGGACAGATCGCGACAACACCGGGAAATATCTACAAAGAGCTCATTATTGTTGAAAAGCGTAAAGATGGAACGACTTTTGATTTGCATACCGATCTCACGGATCAAATCGAGATACTTCGTAAAATCAGCACACCTTATTATTATGTAGCCCCAATGTTATTTCTGGCAGCAGGGGTATTTG
>JAISHZ010000138.1 GCA_031262285.1 Lachnospiraceae bacterium
CTTGGTCTCATCTCCACAGAACGTATAACACCCAAAACTCCCCTCGGCCCTATGCGGTTCTGTGCATCGATTGGCTATAATCGTAGATTGGCGAACCCGTGAATGGTAACGCGTGCTGTATTGCTCCGCCCGGTTCATAAGGATACGCTATTTATCGTGCGTTGTTTCGTGTTCACTTACGCAATCTACCTTGTTAAGCAACTTATGTAATTGTTTCAAGTCTTCTTCCGGTAAAAGGGGGGACTTGAATAGCGCGTAGATTATCCGACAGATGTGCCGGATTACCCGTGCCGGTCAGTGTGACGCTGATCCCCGGTGGATGATCGTAATACCGCAAAGTATTCACTGCAAACATAACGGATTTTGCTTTACCTAACAAAAAATTGAAAGTTACACTTGACAAATATTTCGAAAAGCGATATTATGCATATACGTAATTACGTAAATAAATACAAACAAAATTTAAGGAGAAAAACAATGAGTCGTGACTATGATGCAGAGATTGACGCTCTGCGAAACGAAATCGAAAATTTAACCAATTTGGTGAAATCTGCGCTTCAAAACGCAGTCGGCACCGGAACTTTCAATCAACCTTTCCCGGCAGACAAAAGCCCTAAGAAACCGGAAAGCGCTGAGAATCTACCCACTCATGCAGTTGAAGTGATGTATAATATGCATCCGGATAATCGCTTATCTGATTTAATGGTGGAAATGTGCGACGATGTTAACGCAAACAGTGGAACCGGTCGTGTGACATATTTTGGTGTATTTGCGTCCGGTGACGGTGACAATTGCAGACAATCTAATTGGATTAGAAAATCAGTGAAAACCGACGAATTGTTGAAGTGCATTGATAGCGGCGATGCTGTTAAGGTACTTAATTGTATCAACAGCCAAGAGCGCCTCAACTTGTTACTCGCGATCCTTCGGCAGCAAAGCACTGTCGCACAATTGACTGAGAAACTCGGCGCAAGTTCCTCAGGTCAAATTTATCATCATCTCAGACCGCTTCTTGCTGCTGACTTGATCAAAGAAGACGATAAGCAAAGAGGGTTGTATTATGTTGTGCCGCATCGGGTGCAAGGTATCATCATGCTACTTGTTGGGATCTGTGATATGCTTGACACAGCATATACGCAAGGTAGTTGGGAAGAAACGGAATAACTTTCTCACCTCGTATTTTTCATGTCAAAAGGTCATGTGTTGTCTGCTAACAGCCAACACGTGACCTTTTGACACTCAAGCACTTATTATGGCCTTTCATTGGCGAATGTCAAACTGTTTCAGGAGAATTTCATGTATTTCGTGATCGTCATCATAAATCGATCGGTTTTATGGACGTGGAGTCACTCATATAACACATTGAACCGGAGTTGGAGCAGGGTAGACCGAAGATTCTCATAGAGTAAGATCTTATCTGCTACGTCAACCGGGCGGAGCGTGCCGTATTGTTCCGCCCGGTTCATAAGGATACGCTATTTATCGTGCGTTGTTTATTGTCCACTTACGCAATCTACCTTGCTAAACAGCTTATGTAATTGTTTCAAGGCTTCTTCCGGTAAAGGAGGGGCTTGAATAGCGCGTAGATTATCCGACAGATGTGCCGGATTACCCGTACCGGTCAGTGTGACGCTGATCCCCAGTGCATGATTGCAGAAGCGATAGGCAGCTTCCGGTAATGTCGCGGCGATCCCCTGTTCTAGGAGGAAGTCCAAGGTATGCGCATCAAGCTCACTCGATACTTGACCACATTCGATCATCCGCGTGAAGGTCGCTTGCAACGTGGCAGGGTCGTGTAATGCCTGACGTACCGCAAACATACACAGTACACCGATATTGTTTTGAACAGCCAGTGGTAGCACACTGTCTGCAGCGGATGGATTCAACATATTATAACCCGTCATGATTACATCAAATAGATTGTCGGGTAGGACTACTTTTAGCATCTCGTGGGAGGTATCCACTATGAATTGCTCTGTTACACCGAGGAAGCGGATTTTGCCTTGCTCCTTTGCGCGAAGCATCACCGGAACTAAGACATTTTTCGCATAATCATAGTCGGGGCGATTGAGCGCGTGAATGTGATATACGTCAATATAATCGGTGCGCAGCAAACGCAGACTCTCTTCTAGATAAGATTCCAACTGTTTGGGAGTGATAAGCCCTTGATCCGTCTTGTATGGAAATTTGGTGGACAGCACATAGCGATCACGTGCGATCCCTTGCAATCCGATACCCACCGCTTCTTGTGTTCCATAAACCGTAGCGGTATCAAAGAAGTTCACGCCAAGGTCATAGGCTGTCCGCACCATTTTTGCTGCGTGATCAACACCCTTTTCGATTCCAATCCGACTAAACCCACCGCACCCTAAGCCAGCCACAGTGACACGAAGTCCGGTACGTCCAAGCAATCTTGTTTGCATTTTTTGTTCTCTCCTTTTGTTTTGCATACTGTTTGTGATTTCTCATAAAGCTTATTTTCAAAATTCTATATTTTCATGAACGATGAATGCTATCAAGATAGTAACACCGCAAAGTATTCACTGCAAGCATAATAGATGTTGATTTACATAGTTACAATTCATGTGGTCATTAATTACGCGTTCGCTGATCTAAATTGAAAGGCAGTCTAACCCGGACGAACCGAAAGAGTAGGGTGACAGTTTAGGTTGATAAGCCAAAGAACTTGGTTGCTTCTTATTTACAAAATTCATTGCACAATACGCTTGAAATGCGTATAATTGAGATGACAGGAGAACAGCATATGAAAAGAAGAGTTCTTATAAAGCTGCTTGAAACCAAGGGTTGGTACTTAAAACGTAAACGGTGGAGAACACGATATATATACAAATGGGAAAGAAACAGAGGCGATTCCCAGACACAAGGAATTGAACGAAAGCTTAGCACAAGCGATTATCAAGAGGCAAGGACTATAAGGCAATCAAACAACAAGAATTGGAGGAAAGGTTATGTTAAAAGCGTATCCTATCATTATGACACAGACAGAGAATGGCTATATGGTTACGTTGTCGGATTTTTGTAGAAATACACAAGGGTATGACATGGCACATGCAATTTATATGGCGCGGGATGCAATAGGGATGTTAGGTATGGATATGTTGGAGGATGGGAAGACACCGCCTGAACCCGGTACCGTATATTATAAACTCGGAGATGGCGATATTATAACTTATGTTGATGTTGACATAGAAGAATACAAAAACAAATTTTATAATCGCTCTGTCAAGAAAAACTGCACAATTCCATATTGGCTAAGCGTAGAAGCAGATAAGCGAGCAGTCAATTATTCAAAAGTCCTACAACATGCGTTAGAAGAGCTAGTATAACGTTTTCGAATTAGCTGGACGAATACCGAATCCTATGAAGGAGCGATAACGTATACAATTTTTCGGTTTTCTTCTGATATATTTGTTTTTGTATTAAGTCCAGATAAATGCAAATCTCTGTACCAGTCAAAGTATCTTGAGATTTTCACTGTTTACTCACGCAATTCACCTTATCCAACAGCATTTGTAATTGTTACAAAGATACCGGCAAATACACCAAACACCGTGAATTTGCCGGTCGCGCCGGACTGGCTACTCATTATGCGTTTCTGTCATTTCAGTATGATGAAATTCTCCTAATTGGGATACATCTCTCCGTTCGCTTCGGCTTTCAACCGTTCCCAAAACGCATTTTGATAATCTAATTTTTCCTCGCAAATACTCCGACTAAAATCGTAATTGATCAATTTTAGAATTTTGGTTTTGTAGTTGTAAATGTCTAGTTGTTCCCCGGCAAATTTCGATATATTGCCTTCGTGTCGCCAAGCCCGGTATGACAAGGAACACCAGATAAAATAGGTGCCATGATGGTCGAGTACATCTGCATCTTGATGCAATTTCACCCAAGGACTGTATTCGCTGTGTCCACGGTCATCATGGTAACGTATGATTTCACAAATCTCATCCAATTCATCGGATGAACAAAAATCATGCAATGCTTCACGCGCCATGACAGCACCAAAACGTGCGTGTTCGGGTGATCCCTTTCCCATATCATGAAACCATCCTGCAACAGTAAGAATCTCATCATGGGAATCATCATTCGGGAATATCTGTTTTCGCAAATCAACAGCCAGTTTTGCTACGCGTTCACAATGAAAAAATGCATCGCCTAGTCCTCTGTCAGGGTGTTGGTATCTGTCCTGCATCAGTTGCGTCATGAGTTCTTTGATTTTATGTAAATCCATAATGTTAACCCATCCTTTTTTGTTTTTCATACTGTTTGTGATTTGTCATAAAGCCTAATTTCAAAATTCTATATTTTCATGAACGATGAATGTTATCCGTAAAAGTATTCACTGCAAGCATAACAGATGTTGAATTACCTAATTAAAATGATACCTGTTCTGTCAAACTTTCTGGATGCGTAGGTTGCGCTTTCGATGATTTAGGCGTTACCTGTTGTGTGGCTCGATATAAGTCTGCTGCGGCTTCAAGTTTTGCAAAATCGCAATATAACTTTTCTTCAAAAGCGTTTGGGTGTTGTCTTCTTTGATATACATTATTGGCCTTTGCCGTCAACTCTGCAAAATGATTTTGGCAGTAAATAAATTGCGACATAAGCTCTTTTCGCCTTGGTGAAGTGTTTATATCAAAAGAGATAAGCTGCTCCGATGGTATGGGTAGCATATTATTTAGACCAACAAGACCGTATTTGCCGCCATCTATTTTAAATATATGTGGGTTGCTTTTTAATTTTTGATGTTCTGATCTAGGGTGTTCCATAGGAGCAAAATAGTTTTTCCCATTGACAGTGAGAACAACACCGATATATGGACGGTTTTCTGTGTAAGCATCTTGACGAGTAGCATTGTATTGAACCCTGATATCGATGGTATGTAAGTATTTTATGTAATCGATATGGACTTTATAGAAACGTATTTTGGACATATGTTCTTCTCCCTTACAAATACAAGCGATGGGGGGAACCCATCGCTTGCTGTATCCCTACTTAAAGGCAAGGGGTTTCCTCTTTGGCGGTTTTACCGCTGTCCCTACTTTAAAGGCAAGGGGTTTCCTCTTTAGCGGTTTTGCCGCTGTCCCTACTTAAAGGCAAGGGGTTTCCTCTTTTGAGCATTTTCTTTCGGTTTGCACCTACTCCGGCTTGAGGTTTCATTGCACAACCCCTTCCGCAAGCTCCGCATAACAAGGCTTGCCGGTACCCTCCTATGCTTCGACGCTTTGACAGACACTCGAAACTTTCTGTTGCCCATCGACAATAGTATTATACGTATCGGTTCAAAATATGTCAACGTTAATTTAGTACCGTTAACCATTTAGTCGCAGTATAGTTACTATTCAGGGGTCAACCGATTAGCAAAAGCCCGCAGCTCATACACTGCGGGCTTTTTGCATTCCAATAAGAGGGTAACAATCACCTCTCACATTGGATCTTCATATGATCGAATCGGGATTTCACACCTTCATAGACGTTCTTTTCGTTGGACTTGATCGTCTGAAGTATCGTCAGACCATCGCAGAAATACTCA
>JAISHZ010000166.1 GCA_031262285.1 Lachnospiraceae bacterium
TAAGTAACTGACATTGGTTCATGAGAGTGCTTGACAGGTGCTTTCGAACAATTTTTTTAAGGATTGTGATGCAGCTGTTACATGGGGAGCGGAGAGGATCGCTGATACAACAGCGATTCCGTCTATCCTTGTCCCGCGAAAATCGGGAATGGTAGATTCATTGATCCCACCGATCACGACGAGTGGGATCGAGATGGCAGCGCGAATCTGTAAAAGTTCTTGTTTGGTCGTAATTGTTGCATCCGGTTTGGTACCGGTGGCATACATCGCGCCAATGCCTAAATAATCGGCACCTTCCGCTTGCGCTTGCTTAGCTTGTGCGAGGTTGCTCGCTGATACGCCTATTATCTTATTCGCTCCCAAAATCTTTCTGAGCACATCGCAAGGGATATCAGACGCCCCGACGTGAACGCCTTCTGCATTCATTGCCAAAGCAATATCAGCACGATCATTGATGATCAAAGGGATCTCGGCTTGGGAGGTGATCTTGTGTAAGCGCATAGCCAATTCATAAAACGCACGAGAATTTGTGGTCTTTTCCCGAAGTTGCACCATAGTGACACCTCCGGCGATCGCTTCCGCTACCGCGTTTTCCAAACGGCGAATGCTATCTTCACCGCCGTTTGGATCGCGATCTGTAACTAAGTAGAGGGTGTAATCTGCTTCATTCTTCATCATATTTATTCCCGTCTGCGTGCCAACAGCACGCGTATCAACCAAATCTTTTGAAAGTTCTCTTACTTTCAAACTTGCCCCCGTCTGCGCGTAGGCGGCGCGCGTACCAATCAAATCGTTTGAAAGTTTATTTACTTTCAAACTTTGCCCACTTTTCGAGAGATTCGCTATCCAGTTGACTCATAGCATCGTGCAAAGCAGCCCGGAAACTTCCATTACCGAGCGATCCTGCTTTTTGATAAGCGATTTCTCCGGAGATTCCCATTGAGAAAAGTGCTGCCACAGCACTTTCAAGCGGCTTGTCGGGATTGGCACCAAGATAACTCCCCATCAAAGAGGAACACATACACCCCGTACCGGTGAGATTGCCCAACATAGGAACGCCATTGAAAATGGAAATGCATTGATTACCGTCGGATACCACATCAACAACACCTGTTATTGCAACTACGCAACCTAATTTAAGTGCCAGATCTTTGGCTACAGATTTAGAATCTTGTGTATTTGCAAGATCTGCCGAAGAGGCATCCACCCCTTTCGTGGTGGATTGCAATCCTGCCAGACAGCGAATTTCAGAGATGTTTCCGCGTACGATAGATAGTTTCAAGTCACGCAGCAATAAAGAGGCTGTTACATTGCGTAGTTTTGAAGCGCCTACACCAACGGGATCAAATACGACAGGAGTTCCCTTTTGATTTGCGATTTTGCCTGCGCGAAGCATCGCCGGAATGGTTCGACTGTTGAGCGTTCCCATATTGAGAACGAGCGCATCTGCAATTCCCGCAATATCAGCTGCATCGTCCGGTTCATCCGCCATTACCGGAGAGCCTCCGATTGCCAATGTGATATTCGCGCAGTCGTTGACAGTTACGTAGTTGGTGATGTGGTGAACAAGAGGCTTTTTTTCTCGTAAATGCTCTAAAAGTGTGATGTATTCTAACATATGTGATCTCCTTATTTATTTCGCGTGTACTTATTGGTTCTATTCGAATTTTCAATGACTTTTTACGTTTCGATTGGGAAAACGGTTATTGAGGTTGCATGGAATCCCTATATTGCTGCGCCTGGTACAAATCATAAAAATGGTTGGTCGGACCGTTTCCTTTCCCGAAAGCGAGTGAATGTGTTATGGCGGTCGTCACATACGTTTTGGCATAGGTTATTGCTTCTGTTGTGGTATAGCCGCGTGCTAGGTAGGCAGCAATAGCGGAGGAAAAGGTGCAACCCGTTCCATGGGTATTTTTGGTATGCACGCGCTTTGCTGTGAAGGAATAAAAGTCATTGCCATCATACAGGATATCCGTAGCAGCACCGTCGGAATGTCCACCTTTTACCAATGCCGCGCGGCAACCCATTTCACAGATTTGTTTTGCCGCCATTTTCATATCATCTTGTCTGGTGATTCGCATTTCTGCCAGCTTTTCCGCTTCCGGGATATTGGGAGTGACAATATCCGCATAAGGAACTACTTCTTTGATCAGTGTTTCAATTGCATCTTCGGACATAAGAGCCATACCGTTTTTGGCATACATGACAGGATCCAGTACGATGTTGGGAAGGTGGTGCTGTGATAGAAGCTCCGCGACAGCCAACATCGTTTCCCGACAAGAAAGCATCCCGATTTTCACCGCATCCGGCGGAATGTCTTCCAAAACAGATTCAACCTGTAGTTGAATCATGCGCGGATCGATATCCACGAAATCAATCACACGGAAAGTGTTTTCCGCGACGACTGAAGTAATGGCGCTCATCCCAAATACACCAAGTGCGGAAAAAGTCTTTAAATCCGCTTGAATACCGGCGCCTCCGCTAGGATCGCTCCCTGCAATCGTCAGTGCTTTTTTCATATGTTTCCTTCCTTTCTTGCGCGTTTTAACGCGAATTGAAATAAAATCATTGAAAAGTACTACTTAAACTTATCTATCTTACACGTTTTCACGTGGTGGGACTTCATCTTGAAGACAGGACTGCGGGAAGATCAGTAACAAGGCACCTCGTTTGACGCTTACCATGGCGTGCTTCCCAATGAATTCGTTACTGATACCCAATGGGTAAGAGTTGGTAAGCGTCTGCTCAGTCACCTCATAGTCCAGACCATGAATTGTGACACCTTCGGCGATGTTACCAAAAGCAAAGACAGATATGACCCCGGTTGCGTGTTCTCCAAGGTCATAACAGCCGTTATAGATAATGGTAAGGACAACGTCACGATCATACAAAAAAGCTTGACCTCCTAACCGTGCGATCCATGCCAAGCATTGGATATTGGCTACTGTATGATCTATTCTGCCCCCCATCCCTCCCAATATATGAAAGGTACGAAATCCGCGCTCCCAACCGACTCTGAGTGCTGCCAAAAGATCCGTATCATCTTTCTTGCACGGTAAAGAGATCGTTTCAATCCCTTTCGGTCGCTCTGTAAGGGAATCAAAATCGCCAATGAGTAAATTAGGTTGAATATAACAGGAGAGCGCAAATTCGTAGCCTCCATCAGCTGCAATCACCCAGTCGCCGGAGGATATGATAGGGGGAGCCCCATACCGCTCACCTGCACCAAACACATAACATCTGTTACTATTCATCAACAATCCTCCAAATAGAAATAGCGCCACCCATAGGCAGCGCCGCAGTAGAGTCGAAGTACGCGCCCAAGGCGCGCATTCGAATCAAGGGGAGTGAAAGTGTTTTTACTTTCACTTATGCTCCCCTTAGCGCGCCTATGCGCGCATACGAATCAAGGGGAGTGAAAGTGGTTTTTACTTTCACTTATGCTCCCTACGACGGTCTTAACCGACAGGTTCAAAGGGTTAGGCGATGCCTTCTCAACTCGATAGAGTACCCCTGCAATATTCATATGACTTGGAACCAAATACAGGTTCCTGTCATCTATAAAGGCGCAAAGTCAACGCCCTAACCGTTGATACAAACACACAAAACTATTCTACTCCAAGTTCCTCCATTTGCACTGCGACGCTCTTTTCACAAGAACGCATTGCATAGATCGTTTGCTGTAAAAAATCATCCATGGAGCAACCCAAAGCTTCAATCCCTTGCAAAATGACCTCTCTGGAACATCCGGCTGCAAATCGTTTATCTTTCAATTTCTTTTTCAAACTGGATAATTCTAAATCTTCGGCGCTTTTGGAGGGACGCATTTTGACCGCCGCTCCGATGAGACCAGTCAGTTCATCTGCGGCAAAGAGGATTTTTTCCATTTCATGTGTTGGCGCGACATCACTGCAAATCCCATATCCATGGCTACACACAGAATGTGTCAAATCAGATCCCGCGTCTATTTCCGCCAGCAATTGAGGCGCTTTCACACAGTGCTCATCCGGATACTGTTCGAAATCCACATCGTGCAATAACCCCACAAGCCCCCAATAGTCTATTTCATTCTCATAGCCATACTCTTTCGCAAAATAGCGCATGACACCTTCTACGGTCAAAGAATGTAAGATATGAAACGGTTCCTTGTTGTACTTTT
>JAISHZ010000191.1 GCA_031262285.1 Lachnospiraceae bacterium
TAGCAGCACCATAATTCGTTCCAGCAGGTATATCGCGAGGTGCAATCCAACAACGCATGCCATTTGCTTCCAGCGTGTGACAGATTGCGTTTGCGATCGATTTGTCCACAGACGAGTGACTTATAAAGACATCATATGCCATTGATTTCGCCTCCCAAATTAGTGCTTTAGCAACATTTTAACAATACGATGCTTGTAAAGGTGGTTGCCGCGATTAATGCCATGATTCTAATATCATAAAAATAATGCTTTATAATATGAATGCAACACTCTAAAACATGTTGTAATTTTTTCTCATTATAACAAGATTTTACACGCGTTTCAATATAGTATTTAACCCCAGGAAATTTGAGGACGAAGCCGCTCCGATACGGCGCGAATACGATTATTACCAAGAAACCATCACCAAGCGGGAATATTTAAGGAAACACGCATCTTAGGCGGGTATGGATTCTTTATGCGCAAAATTAATCAAACCATGAGAAAACTGGCAAAAGCGGAAACAAAACAAGCGCGGTGCACAGCCTTGCTGAATTTGTCCACACAGTTGCTAAGCATGATAGGTTATATCATTATCTTAATCATGCTTGTATCATCTCTCCTGACCGGTGAGATTTCGAACGGTGCGTTCGCAGCGGTGTTTGGATCAATCGGTCAGATGTTTACGATCATGAGAGAATTGGTGGTTCAGTATATTGGGCATATGGCAGAAAGACTTGGTAAAGCGCAAAACTTTGTTCGTTTCCCAAATCTTCCCGAGCGCGGTGGCAAGGATTTTGTCTCGGATCCAAACTGTGGGATAGTGGCGCAAAATATCAGTTTTACCTATCCCAATGCGGAACATAGCAGCGTGGATGATGTAACCTTGACCATTCACCCTGGGGAGATGATTGCCATCGTCGGGGAAAACAGGGCAGGGAAAAGCACCTTGGTTCGTTTATTGCTTGGTTTGTATAAACCAACGAGTGGCACGTTTACATTTTGCGGCGTGGACAGCGCTTCAACAAACGCGAAGTCACTTTTTCGTCCGACTTCCGATGTGTTTCAGAAATTTCAAAAATATCAAATGACGCTCAAAGGGAATGTGAGTATCAGTGATGATGCTAAGGGAAAACATGCTGTGAATGACGAAATCACGAACGGGACACTATCTGTGGATCAAGATGATATTACGGTTGTTCTTAGAAAAGCAAACATCGATGAGAAATCCTCAAGCTTCCCGGATGGCTTGGATACCATGCTCTCCAGAGAGTTTGAGAGAGTAGATTTATCGGGCGGAGAGTGGCAGAGGGTTGCGATCGCGCGCGGTCTTTATCGCGATTGCCTTAGACGAACCGACCGCTGCCATTGATCCGTTGGAAGAAAGTTTGGTTTATCAACGCTTCGTGGAAATGTCTCGAGACAAAATGGCGATCATTGTCACCCATCGCCTTGGTAGTGTCAGAATTGCTGATCGCGTGATTGTGATGGATCAGGGGAAAATTGTTGGAATTTGAAAGCACCAGGAACTGCTGACCATCTGTGCGTTCTACCAAAATATGTGGAACGCACAGGCGCAGTGGTATGAATCTGTATAAGAAACCGCCTCCAAACAAATTGTATGGAGGCGGTTTCTTAGTTGGTGCGCCCGCCGGGCGCATGTTCTAATCATAGACACCATCTTCGACGAGCGGGAGCAAATACACAATGATGCAAGGTTTTTCGTCAATCATAATCTTGATCATAGCTGAGTATATTTCCTGTTACAGCATCGATGTCATACTCATATTCCATCCTGTTATAATAAAAGCTTACTTCATATAATGTTCTGCCATTATCCAGGTCAAATTCAGAATATAGATAACTTACATCCCCACTACCGACTCCGGCATGATTTAAAGCGATCTGCTCCGCAGAAGCTGCCGAAATCAAATCATTGGTTGGTTTTGAATTCGAGGTTGGTGTTTGAGGGGCAACCGGTGTCTGAGGGGTAGTCGGATACGGAGTCTGCGAATCTGTGGTTTGTGTTCCGTAGGTTGTACCCGATGATGCCCCGGCTGTGTCCGGTTCTTGTACGCTGCCTGTAGCTACAGCCGGATTCTGTGTTTGAATCGGGCCTTGGGCAATTGACTGACGATTCTGGTATTCGGTATCAATATCAAATCCTAGAATATCGCCGCTCATCGCATCAATATCATAGTCATACTCTGTATTGCCGCTGGAAAAATCAACCTCATAACTTACTTTCATATCATCATAATCCAAATGTACTCGCAAAAGACCAACATTTTCTTCTAAGACCCCGGCATGGGTAAATGCGATTTCCTTCGCTTGGGCTTCGGAGATAACCAAATCTTGTACCCGTATAAATCCGGCGTTTCCCAGACTTTTACATGCGGTGAGTAACGCGAGTGCTAATACAATTATGAATAGTAGTTTTTTCATATGAAATCCTCCTGTTCTATAGTGTTCCCTCTGCGAGAAATAACTTGCGTATATCTTTCTTAAAAGTACTACCTTTGATATAGACATATAGTAACAAACAAACATTAAAATAAAATGAGAGTTGCCAGTTCTTTTCTCATTTGTTACACTAATTTTCGAGAAAAGTATGATAATCTAACTATCCGAGGTGTATATGAATATTTTAGTCGTAGAAGATGAACCTTCTTTACTAGCACTCATCATTACACAACTTAAGAAAAAGGGTTATCATGTTGATTCCTGCGACAACGGTTTTGAAGCGGAAGAGTATTTATCTTTGGCAGATTATGACTGCGTCATATTGGATCGTATGCTTCCGGGCAAGGATGGTGTCAGCGTACTGAAGCACTTTCGTAGTCAAGGAAAATCTACGCCTGTACTGTTGCTGACAGCGATGGACAGTATTACCCAACGCGTCGAAGGTTTGGATGCCGGAGCAGATGATTATCTGGTAAAGCCTTTTTCG
>JAISHZ010000202.1 GCA_031262285.1 Lachnospiraceae bacterium
CTAGTATATCGCTGCCATCTCTTGCGATTTCATGGCCTTTGAATAGGAAAGGGCATCCATTACTACAGTAATGTCTTCAAATACTTCCTTTACATCCTTAGTTCCGTCAACCGTCTTTAGCACATTCTTTTGCTGATAAAATGCGATCAATGGTGCTGTTTGCTCATGATAAACGTTTAGTCGATTGAGAACGGTTTCGGGTAAATCATCGTCGCGCAGTACAAGAGGCTTGGCACATTTATCACAGATTCCGTCTTTTTTGGGCGGAACATATGCGATGTGATATGTCGTTCCGCACTCAAGACAAGCTCTTCTTCCGGACATCCGTTTCACTATCTTTTCATCCGCGATATCAACATTGACACATAAATCGATCTGTTGTCCTTTTTCTGATAACGCAGCGTCCAGAACCTTGGCTTGAGCCAAATTCCTCGGAAATCCATCCAACACATAGCCGTTTTTACAGTCTTTTTCTTCTACGCGATCCAAAAGGATCTTGAGAGTCAATTCATCCGGAACCAATAATCCTTGATCCATATAAGACTTGGCTTCCAATCCTAAGGTCGTCTCACTCTTGATATTTGCTCGAAAAATATCACCGGTCGAGATATGCGGAATTTCATAGCGTGAAGCGATCAATTTCGCTTGTGTTCCTTTCCCCGCACCGGGAGCTCCCAACATGACTACTTTCATAACTTGCTCCCGTCTGCGCGCCAATGGCGCGCGTTTTAATCAAGGAGTTTGAAAGTTCACTTACTTTCAAACGTGCTCCCGTCTGCGCGCCGCTGGCGCGCGTTTTAATCAAACTTCTTCAATCTTGTGAATCCATATAAGAACGGCTTCGCGTCAACTCAATCGCTGACGCAAAGCTTTCTGACTTGTACTACTAATCATTTAAAAAGCCTTTGTAATTGCGAACAAGCATTTGCGATTCCACTTGTTTGATCGTTTCCAAGATTACGCTCACGATAATGATCAAACTCGTGCCACCAAAGGAAACTTGTGCGCTAAACACACCACTGAAGAAAAAGGGAATCACAGCGACAACTGCCAACCCAACTGCACCGACAAAAACAATATAGTGTAAGACTTTCGCAAGATATTCCTTGGTCGGAATCCCCGGGCGAATACCCGGAATAAATCCACCTTGCTTTTTCATATTGTCGGCGATCAATGCCGGGTTAAAGGTGATTGATGTGTAAAAATATGCAAATCCGATAATCATCGCAATGTAGAACAAAAGTCCTATGCTGTAAAGCGGGCGAGAAAATGAAAACCAGTTGGACGAATCCATACCGTTTAGTATTTCACCCCACACACCGCTTCTCTCTTTACCTAAGAAAGTCCAAAAGATAATCGGTACCTGCATAATGGAAGATGCAAAGATGACAGGAATCACACCGGAAGTATTCACTTTCAACGGAATGCTCGATGACTGTCCGCCTACCATTTTACGACCTTGCATCTTTTTGGCATATTGAACCGGTATCTTTCGAATCCCGGAATTGAGTACAATGACCAGTACGATCATCCCCACAGATACCGCAACGATGATCAAAGCTGCCAAGATACCGGTTGCGGGAGCTTTTCCTGCGACAAACTGCTCAAATAGAGAAGCGTAGTCTTGTGGAAGGCTCGATATAATGTTGATAATCAAGACAATCGAGATACCGTTTCCGATACCGTGCTCTGTAATCTGTTCGCCTATCCACATCAAGAATGCACTACCGGCTGTAAAAGCACAAATCGTCGCGATGACGTTTAAAGCGTTATAGTCCTCCAACAGACCTTGCCGTCCAAACCCAATCGCCATGGCACCGCCTTGCAGCAAAGCAAATGCAACCGTTACGTAACGAGTAATTGCCGCGATTTTCTTTCTGCCGCTTTCGCCATCCTTTTGCATTTCTTCAAGCTTGGGGATCGCAATCGTTAAAAGCTGCATGATAATCGAGGAATTGATATATGGGTAGATGTTCAACGCCAAAATAGACATATTGACAAAAGATCCGCCCGTGATGGCATTGAAGAAATTGAAGGCATCCCCGCTTTGCTGCGAAAACCAGTCACTAAAAAAGTTTCTGTCCACTCCCGGTACCGGTAACTGTGATGCGATTCTTATCACGACCAACATCGCGAGGGTAAAGAAAAACTTGTTTCGAAGTTCTCTAATCTTGAATGCGTTCTTCAGCGTCGTCAGCATTAACCCACCTCTGCAGTTCCACCAAGAGCTTCTATTTTTTCTTTCGCAGACGCACTGAATGCGGCTACCTTTACAGTAAGCTTTTTGGTAAGTTCTCCGTTTCCGAGTATCTTTATGCCATCCCTAGGGTTCTTTACCACGTTTGTTTCTCTGAGTAATGCTTCGGTCACTACCGTGCCGTCCTCAAAGCGCTCCAAAACACTTACATTGATTGCAACAATATCTTTCGAATTCCGATTGGTAAAGCCACGTTTCGGAATACGTCTGTATAAAGGCATCTGACCGCCTTCAAAACCCGGTCTTGTGCCACCTGAACGAGCTCTTTGTCCTTTATGACCTTTTCCGGCCGTCTTACCATTACCGGAAGCATGCCCGCGTCCTCTTCTGAAAGAAGAAGGATTCGAGCCTTCGCTCGGTCGCAAATTGGATAAATCCATGTCCTACACCTCCTTGTCGTAATATCCGTTTATGCTTCCACTTCTTCGACCCGAATCAAGTGTCTGATCTGACGGATCTGTCCTTGGGTTGATGAATTGTCCGGCAAAATCACACTTTTGCTGATTTTGGACAAACCCATGGCTAATGCGGTTGCTCTGTTCTTTGGCACTGACCCGATGAGGGACTTTACCAAGGTGATTTTTAATTTCTTCTCCATAATGCCTACTCCCATCTGCGTGCGTAGAGCACGCTTTTCGCTTTCATTTTGTCCCTTTTGCGTGCTAAATCAAGGGCGTGAAAGCAGGTTTTCGCTTTCACATTGAGTCCATCTGTTGTTGTTATGCCAAAATCTCTTCCACGGATTTGCCGCGATTTCTGGCTACTTCTTCAGGGGATTTCAATTGGCTGAAAGCCGATATCGCTGCAAGCACTACGTTTTGTTTGTTATTCGAGCCAAGTGATTTGGTACGGATATTCTTGATTCCGGCAAGCTCACAGACAATACGTGTGGGACCTCCTGCGATAATACCGGTTCCTTCCGGAGCCTTCTTAAGCAGAATGGAGGAAGAACCGAATTTACCTAAGAAGTCATGATAAATACTGCCTTCTGTATTGAGCGGTATGCGAATCAGATGTTTTGCTGCATCTTCTTTGCCTTTACGGATCGCTTCCGGGATTTCTGTTGCTTTCCCTAAACCTACCCCAACATGACCGTTTCCATCTCCGACCACTACCAACGCTGTGAAACGGAAGTTACGACCACCCTTAACAACCTTGGTTACTCGTTTGATGGTAACTACCTTCTCAGTCAAAGCCAACTGATTGGCATCAATGATTGTTCGCTTCATGGTTCTTATCCTCCCTTAAAATTCAAGACCGGCTGCTCTAGCTGCCTCTGCCAACGCTGCCACTTTGCCTTGATAGATAAAGCCGCCTCTGTCATACACTACCTTGGTGATGCCAAGCTCCGATGCGCGCTTCCCGATCAAGGTGCCGACATAGGTAGCAGCTGCTACATCATTGGTATGCTCAAGCTCGCTCTTTACTTGCGCTTCAAGGGTGGATGCGGCACACAAGGTACGCCCCAGCGTATCATCGATCACTTGAGCGTATATATGCATATTGCTGCGATACACGGCAAGACGAGGGCGCATTGTGGTACCGCTGATCCGATTGCGAATTCTTTTATGCTTTTTTACGCGAACGGACTCTCTGGATTCTTTCTTAATCATCTTCCTAGCTTCCTCCCTTATTTCTTACCGGTCTTGCCAACCTTGCGTCTGATTACCTCGTCTGAGTACTTAATTCCTTTGCCTTTATAAGGTTCCGGACGACGCTTGTCGCGAATCAAAGCTGCAAACTGACCAACTTTTTCTTTATCAATACCCTTCACATAAATGATGTTTTGTCCTTCCAGTGTGGTTTCAACACCTTCCGGATCCGTCATTTCCACCGGATTCGAGTATCCCAAGAAAAGGGTTAATGTCTTACCGGATTTTTGTGCACGGTACCCGACTCCGTTGACATCCAGTCTTTTCTGGAAGCCCGTTGTGACACCGATCACCATATTGTTAATCAGTGTACGTGTTAATCCATGAAGGGATTTCATTTTCTTAATCTCACTGGGTCTGGAAACCAATACGTTTCCTTCCTCCCGGGTTAAGATCATTTCCGAAGGTAAAACTCTGGAAAGCGTACCTTTTGGACCCGTCACAGTCACCCGATTATTTTCTGCGATTTCAACGGTTACACCCGCCGGAATCGCGATTGGCATTCTTCCTATACGTGACATGCCCGTACCTCCTTTATGCCGCTATGCGCGGTGTTGTATACATTTCACACTACTTTACCATACAAATGCCAATACTTCTCCGCCGACTTTGAGCTCTCTGGCTTTTTTGTCTGTAATCACACCTTGATTGGTGGAGATAATCGCAACGCCAAGTCCGCCGAGTACCTTGGGTAGCTCCCCTGTATTCGCGTAAACGCGAAGACCTGGTTTGGAAATTCTTTTGATACCGGAAATAATTCTCTCTGTTTTGCCGGCACTATATTTGAGTGTGATGCGAATGGTTGTAAAATTACCGTCTTGGATCAGATCAAATTTCTTGATGTATCCTTCTTCTTGAAGTATTTGGGCAATTGCCATCTTCATTTTGGAAGAGGGAATATCTACCGTGTCATGTTTCGCAGTATTGGCGTTACGAACCCTCGTAAGCATATCTGCAATCGGATCGCTCATCGTCATTACCTTACCCTCCTTCCTACCAGCTTGCCTTTTTAACGCCGGGAATCTGTCCCTTATATGCTAACTCACGGAAACAAACTCTGCAAATTCCGTATTTTCTAAGATAAGCATGAGGACGTCCACAAATCCTGCAACGATTGTAAGCTTGTGTGGAAAACTTGGGCTTACGCTGTTGCTTTATTTTCAATGATGTCTTAGCCATGAAAATTTCTCCTCCCTTATTTCGCGAACGGCATATTGAATAATGTCAACAGTTCACGTGCTTCTTCGTCCGACTTCGCCGTAGTCACAAAGATGATATCCATCCCTCTGGTTTTATCAATCTTGTCATATTCGATTTCCGGGAAGATAATTTGCTCTTTCACGCCAAGAGCGTAATTCCCTCTGCCGTCAAAAGAGTTGGGATTTACGCCATGAAAATCGCGTACACGCGGTAATGCGAGATTGATCAAACGATCAATAAACGCATACATCTTCTTACCGCGCAGGGTTGTCTTACAACCAATCGCCATTCCTTCGCGAAGTTTGAAGTTGGCGACCGAATTTCTCGCTTTGGTGATAACCGCTTTTTGTCCTGCGATTGTCTCCATATCCTTTACGGCGTTTTCGAGAACTTTCGCATTCTCTTTCGCTTCGCCGACTCCCATATTCAGAACGATTTTCTCAAGCTTGGGAACTTGAAGTCTATTTTTGTAACCAAACTTCTTAATCATGGCTTCTGTAATTTCATTTTCATACACTGCTTTGAGCCTGCTCACTTCTCTGCCTCCTTTCCTTCTTGTCAGTCGATCACTTCACCGGTGGATTTTGCAAAACGTACTTTTTTGCCATCTTTCTCCGTGAAACCTACTCTTGTCGGCTTACCCTTGTGAACGTACATGACATTGGAAATATCAATGGGAGCTTCCCGATTGATGATGCCGCCTTTGGGATTGAGTTGTGTTGCTTTGGCGTGTTTCACGATCATATTCACACCTTCTACCAACACTCGCCCTGCCTTACGGTCTATCGAAATGATCTTGCCTTCTTTGCCGTTGTCTTTTCCGGTGATTACCTTCACCAGATCGCCTTTTTTGATCTTTAACATTGACATCGTATGCGCCTCCTTATAATACTTCCGGTGCGAGAGAGACGATTTTCATGAACTGCTTTTCACGAAGCTCTCTTGCAACCGGCCCAAAAATACGGGTACCTCTTGGCGTCTTATCTTCTTTGATGATGACTGCAGCGTTCTCATCGAAGCGGATATAGGAACCGTCTTTACGGCGTACGCTCTTTACTGTTCTGACTACCACCGCTTTCACGACATCGCCCTTCTTTACAACGCCCCCCGGCGTTGCATCTTTAACGGCAGCAACAATCACATCGCCGACGTGCGCATATCTTCTCATGGATCCGCCCAATACACGAATGCAGAGCAATTCTTTTGCACCGGTATTGTCAGCCACTCTCAATCTGCTTTCTTGCTGAATCATGTTTGCTCCTATCTGCCCACGCTAGCAGGCTTTTTCGAAAATTATTTCGCCCTTTCCATAACTTCCACTAACCGCCAGCGTTTTTGTTTGGAGAGAGGTCTGGTTTCCATTACTTTCACGGTATCGCCGATATTACAGTCATTGTTCTCGTCATGGGCTTTGAGCTTGTAAGTACGAGTCACGACTTTTCTATATAAAGGATGTGTTACACGTTCTTCAATCGCAACGACAATGGTCTTTTGCATCTTGTTGCTTGTCACTTTTCCGACACGTGTTTTTCTAAGATTTCGTTCCACGGATTCTTCTCCTTTCATTAAGCTTTGGCGCTTTGGGTGATCAGTGTTTGGATACGCGCAATGTTCTTTCTGACTTCTTTGATTCTTGCTGTATTATCCAACTGATTGGTCGCGTTTTGGAATCGTAAGTTGAACAATTCCTTTTTGGCCAACACCAATTCTTGTGCCAATTCCTGTTCGGATTTTGCTTTCAGATCTTTTAATAATTCTGTCTTTTTCATGAGGATACACCGCCTTCCATATCTGCTTTGGAAATGATTTTGCATTTACACGGCAGTTTATGCATAGCAAGACGCAACGCTTCTTTGGCGCTTTCTTCCGGTACGCCGTTGATTTCGAACATCACGCGTCCCGGTTTGACGACTGCTACCCAATATTCCAAAGATCCTTTACCGGAACCCATTCTGGTCTCTGCGGGTTTCGCTGTAATCGGCTTATCCGGGAAGATCTTGATCCATACTTGACCTGTTCTTTTGGTATAACGAGTGAGCGCGATACGAGCTGCCTCGATTTGATTGGATTTGATCCAAGCAGGTTCGGTCGCTACCAACCCAAAGTCTCCGTAAGTTAAGGTGTTACCTCTTAGCGCCTTTCCACGAATAGATCCGCGGAACTGCTTCCGATGTTTTACTCTTTTTGGCATTAACATGGTTATTTACCGCTCCCTTCCCGGAAACCGCCTTCCGCTTTGTCACCTTTCGTAGGAAGGATTTCGCCTTTGTAGATCCATACTTTCACGCCTACTTTGCCGTAGGAAGTATTCGCTTCGGCAACACCATAATCGATGTCAGCGCGCATGGTCTGCAACGGGATGGTTCCTTCACTATAAGATTCTGTACGTGCCATATCCGCGCCGCCCAAACGACCTGCGCAAGCGGTTTTGATACCAAGGGCACCGCTTTTCATCGTACGACCCATACAGGACTTCATAGCACGACGGAAGGAAACACGGTTTTCCAACTGTTGTGCGATATTTTCCGCAACCAACTGTGCTTCTTTATCAGGTCTCTTGATTTCTTTGATATCCAGAAATACGTTTTTGCCGATGAGCTTGGAGATTGCCTGTTTGGTTACTTCGATTTCCGTACCGCCTTTTCCGATGACAAGACCCGGTTTGGCAGTAAAGATCAACACTTTTACGCGATCAGACGCTCTTTCAATCTCTATTTTGGAAATCCCGGCACCATACAATTTCTTTTTTAAATATTTTCTGATTTGATAGTCCTCAACCAGATAGTCTGCAAATTCACTCTCTGCATACCATCTTGAATCCCAGTCTTTGTTGACGCCGACCCTAAGGCCGTGAGGATTAACTTTCTGTCCCATAAATCACCTTGTCCTCCTATCATTTCTCATCCAAAACGATGGTGATGTGGCTGGATCTCTTTTCAATCCGATACGCCCTGCCTTGTGCTCTTGGCTGAATCCGCTTCATCGTCGGTCCTCTATTTGCATAGCATTCTGCTACATAGAGATTCTTGGGATCCATACCGCTATTGTTTTCCGCATTGGCAATCGCGGATTTTAGAAGTTTTAAAATCAATTCAGACGCGTATCTGGGACTATATTGCAGCAATGCCAACGCCGCAGTCGCGTTTTTACCCCTTATACCGTCCAGTACGAAACAAGCTTTACGAACGGATACTCTGGCATAAGACAATTTCGCCGAGGGTCGCTCATCTTTGATGGCATTTCTTTCTCTTTTTATTTGTGATCTGTGTCCTTTAGCCACGACCTTGTCCTCCTATCTGCTACGATTCACACTCGCGTATGTCCTATACGCGTCCGGTGTATCATAGTAACATATCGCACAACTCGCTACGCGATTTGGCGTTTGCTACCCTTGTCAAATGGTGCATTCTGCACCATTCTGACTGCGCGGGATTTTGTTTGTGAACAGTAACGTCCTATCTTACTTTAGATCTCTTCTCGTCTTTACCATGACCTCTGTAGGTTCTGGTAGCAACAAATTCACCTAACTTGTGTCCTACCATGTCCTCTGTCACATACACCGGCACGTGTTTTCTGCCGTCATGAACCGCGAAGGTATGCCCAACGAATGAAGGGAAAATAGTGGAACGACGAGACCATGTCTTCACTACCTGTTTTGATCCCGACGCATTCAACGCGTCTACTTTTTTCAACAGACTTTCGTCTGCAAAGGGTCCTTTTTTTA
>JAISHZ010000203.1 GCA_031262285.1 Lachnospiraceae bacterium
TAAAAATTTACTGTTAGACAATTTGCTGTTGGTAGACATTCATAGCAGATCTAAAAAGCTACACATCCCTTTTGAAGCCAACAGATTGGTGATGATTTTGCAAAACGGCGACAACAAAGATCTCAATCATCTTGAAATGACCCGTAGCCATTTCGGGATAGGATGCAAAGATTTTATCACAGCTGTCGATGAAAACAGCGTGATTATTGTAAAAGAATTACCGGAAGCGGAAGGCTACAAAGAAGCAGAACGCACAGCTGCCGGCCTAAGCGCCTATTTGCATCGCGAAGGACAGAAGAATCATAGGATCGCTTACGGAACAATGGTGCATGAACTCAAAGAAGTGAGTCGTTCTTATAAAGAAGCTAGGATGGCAATGGAAGTCGGCAAAATCTTCTATGCAGAAAACGACATCATAGCGTACAATGAACTCGGTATCGGGCGCTTAATATATCAGTTACCGATTCCCCTGTGTAAGATGTTTATTCGTGAGATCTTTGGGCAAAAGAGTCCCGACGACTACGATGAAGAAACATTGACTACGATATACAAATTTTTTGAAAACAATTTAAATGTGTCAGAAACATCCAGGCAACTCTTTATCCACCGCAATACACTTGTCTACCGATTGGATAAACTACAGAGGAATAGTGGCTTAGATCTTCGCATTTTTGAAGATGCCATCACATTCAAAATCGCCTTAATGGTCGTAAAATACATGAAATACATGGAAATGTACGAATTTTAACAGTTGTATGCAATAGAGGATATTCAATGACACGAAGAGAGAGAATCAGAAAAGAACGAGAGCAATTTATTGAAGAGAATGGTGTTATCTTTTTGGACAACGTGAGTAAAACATATTCAACGGGAGCACCCGCGTTAGGTGGGGTGACGCTGAAGATACAGAGCGGTGAATTCGTCTTTGTGGTGGGCGACAGTGGTTCCGGAAAGTCTACTATGATCAAACTCCTCTTGCGGGAATTGGTTCCGACGGAAGGGAATGTCTATGTAGTAGGACGCAACTTGAAACGTATGCGACATAGCCAGATACCGAAGTTTCGGCGTCTTTTGGGTGTCGTATTTCAAGATTTCCGTCTCTTAAATGACCGCAATGTCTATGAAAATGTTGCATTCGCGCAAAGAATCATCGAGACACCTACCAAAGAGATTCGCAGGAATGTCCCGGCGATATTAGCGACCGTAGGTCTCGCAGGGAAGTACAAAGCCAAAACCAAACAGCTTTCGGGTGGAGAACAACAGCGTGTCGCATTGGCGCGTGCGCTTGTGAACAATCCCGCCATACTCTTAGCAGACGAACCAACCGGCAATTTGGATCCCAAGAATTCATGGGATATTATGCAACTGCTTGAAGAAATTAATTCCAGTGGTACCACTGTCGTCGTTGTGACACATAACAGAGAGATCGTGAATGCGATGAGAAAACGTGTAATTGTGATGAAAAAAGGGATCGTGGTGAGTGATACGGAGGAGGGCGAATATACGGATGAAGATTAGTACAATGTTCTACATACTGTTTCAAGGTATTCGCGGTATCTTTCGTAACAAATGGTTTTCTTTGGCATCCATTGCGACGACAGCTGCTTGTCTGTTCTTGTTTGGCGTGTTTTACTGTGTGATTGCCAATTTTCGTACCATGATACTTGACGCGCAGGAAGTCCTGTGCTTCACCGTGCTCTTTGATGAGGATACCTCGGATGAAAGGATCTATGAAATCGGAGAATTGATTCGACAAAGGGAAGGAGTCAGAGAAGTTAATTATTTGACCGCTGAACAGGCATGGGAGTACATGAAGGAAAGCTCCGGCAATCCCGACGAATATGCGGCTGGGTTTGTGGACAATCCGTTGGCGGATTCGGATAGTTATGAAGTTTATCTGGACGATGTAGGACTGGAAGCGGAAATAGTCGAATGGGTCAATTCTCTTACCGGAGTACGAAAGACCAATACTTTTTCCGATGCGGCAGAGTTGTTAGACGGTGTGAATCGCTTGATTAGTTATGTTTCATTGGCAATCGTCGTGATCCTTTTGTCGGTCAGTATCTTTTTGATTCGAAATACAGTTGCGATCGGGATATCCGTTCGTAAGGAAGAAATCAACATCATGAAATATATTGGTGCTACTGATTTTTTTGTACGTGTGCCTTTTGTATTGGAAGGGATGTTTTTGGGTTTGGTTGGAGCAGGGTTACCGCTGGGTTTGATTCGTACCGTGTATCAGTATGTGGTTGAATTTATTACACAAAGATTCGGATCCATCATAGAGATGTTGGGATTACAGTTTATGACAGTGGACGTTTTGTTTCAAATATTAACTCCGGTATCACTTTGTGTTGGAGTAGGCATTGGCTTTTTCGGAAGTGTTACGGCAGTGCGAAAACATTTGAGGGTATAGGAACACCATTTGATAGAGCAAAGTGAAAAGTACGCTTTCAAGGAGTATTATTGAATGCGGCAGAACCGAAAGTGCGACGATGCTGCGCAGATAGGAATATGTCATGAAGGGTAGGGTTAAAAGTGCTTTTCAAAAGTGTGGATGCCTTCTTATCTGTATCTGTTTTATCATTGGATGTTTCCCAACCACACTGGTACAAGCCATTACATCGGAAAGCATCCAAGAGAAACAGGAGCAGATCAAGCAAGCCCAAGATGAAGTACAAAATTTGGAAGGCAGTATCAGTGATATTGAACAAATCAAGGAGGAACTTGAGAAAGCCAAAAAAGATCTGGCAAGCTATGTTCGCACTTTAGACGAATCTATCGCTGTGATGAGCGAAAAGATAGCCAATCTGGAGATGCAAATCACACAAAAAGAAGCAGATATCCTGCAAACGCAATATGAATTGGATGAAGCGATACAAAGCAAGCAGGATCAGTATGATTCTATGTCGAAACGCATAAAATTTATTTATGAAAACGGAAGCCCGAATTTCTTGATGGTACTGTTACAATCGTTGAATCCGGGGAATTTTCTCAATATCGCTGATTATATGCTGCAAGTACGTACGCACGATCAAAAGATGCTGGACGAATATGAAATGACCTGCGAATATATTGAATTGTGTATTCAAGAATTGGAAATCAATCGAGAGAACTTAGCGTTACAAAAGCAGCAAGTAGAAATAGAAAAAGCCAATACGCAGAATTTGTTAACACAAAAAGTACAGGAAGTACAGCATTACCAACAAGAAATTACCAATAAACAACTACTGATCGATGAATATGAAGCACAATTAGCGCAGATGGAAGAAACCATTTCCGTTTTAGAACAAGCGATTGCAGAAGAAAAGCGTCGTCTGATCGAGACCGGAGGCGCGGTCTTACATTTTGACGGTGGTGTTTTTCTATTTCCTTTGGCAACGTATACGAGGATATCGGATGACTATGGGTATCGTACACATCCGATTCTCAATGTGCAGCAATTCCACAATGGCGTAGATTTTGCATCACCGGCAAAGACAGCGATATACTGTGCATATGATGGGAGAGTGGTAGCAGCGGAATACAGTGCTACCATGGGTAACTATGTGATGGTGGATCATGGAGACGAATTGTATACGATCTATATGCATGCATCCGCGCTCTATGTGGAAAAGGGTGATGTGGTGGTGAAAGGCGAGACAATCGCTGCGGTGGGATCTACGGGGAGATCAACGGGGAACCATTTGCATTTTTCTGTTAGGTTAAATGGAGCATATACTTCTCCGTGGAATTATTTGTCGGAGTAGTATTTGTTGGGACCCGTAGGTATCATGGTATCAAGACAACAATAAAAGGAAGGGAGAATGAAAGATGGGGAAAATGGAGCAAGAGGAACATGAGGTAGGAGAGCCGGTTTACGGAGCGTCGGTGGAATTGGTGCAAAGAGTTCGCAAACAAGTACAGACAGAAGAAAGAAAGAATTACTTTTATCGCGGTTTACTAAGTGGTTTATTGGTGGCACTCTTGATTCTTTCAAGTGTCTACGTGATCACAACAATTCAAAGGAGAAATCGACAAAATCAAGGAGAATCTGTTACACAACAGGAATTGTCGGCATTTAACGAGAAGACATATGACAAAATGCGGGAAATTGAAAAATTAATATACGCAGAATATTACGAAAATGACATTGATGCAGACGCAATGGAAAATGGCGTTTATCGGGGGATTGTAGCATCTTTGGGTGACCAATATGCCCAATATTACACACCGAATGAATATCATTCCCAAATGATTTCTTCGGAAGGGATTTATTTTGGAATTGGCGCTTCTGTAGGATTTGATGCGGTGACCGGGTCGCCGGAACTTGTCACAATCAATAAAAATTCTGCAGCTGAAGAAATTGGA
>JAISHZ010000253.1 GCA_031262285.1 Lachnospiraceae bacterium
AGCAATTGTTTTCAATTACTTTTTTGCCAATCGGATCATATTCCATGACAGCTTATGCAGTTGCGCTTTGACCATGCCGTTTTCAAAGGTGGACTTCGTGTTGACGGTGGGAATGACCGCATCTGGTTGGTCGTAAGTGTCAGCGGCTTCGAGGTCGTCGGAATACATCTCTACGTGCTCGATGAATTGATAGCCTTCAAAACCTTTGACGTCTAATGTAAGAGAATGATCGTCCTTCCAGTCGCGATTAATCACGAAGATGGCGACTTCATTGGCAGTCTTGTCATGTGCCGCTGCTGCGTCAAGATAACCGATCCCCTCGCGGGTGGAATACTGCGAATTGTCGTCGATCGCATAACCTGGAATGTCGAAGGTCGGGCATTCAACAGAGCAACGAAGAGAGGCGCCTTTCCCGTATTTCATTAAATGCGCTACGGGATAGTATGTGGTCGGTGTCCAGATGTGCTGACCATTGCTTGCGGCAAGCGTTCCCAAACCGCCCGTCGCGCAGCCGATTTTCACGCGGTCAGCGTGACGTAGGAATGTGAACAATGTTGTAGCATTCGCCAGTGCGCTGACGATGTTGGGATCCTTCCAACCGGGTCTG
Organism: Lachnospiraceae bacterium; assembly: GCA_031262285.1. The sequence continues at coordinate 608 of JAISHZ010000253.1, forward strand.
GTGGGCATATTGGCGGGATCGTGCCGTACATATTTGCGTTGTGGGTTGAATACATAGTGGGATGCGTATAAACTGTGAATGCCGTTGCCCGGATTCAATGTAGAGTTCGGTCGTACCATCGTGCCATACTCGTCAAAGGAAAGCATCATCTTTTTGGGAGAGCGTACTTTGGTTTGCACAAGGTCACAGAGTGCGATTTCCGTCTTGATGTAATCCTCAAAGAAGACTGACCCGCCGAGTAAAGCACCGTAATCTCCGGGAGGTGCGCTGTGGTAATGGTGCATAGAGATATAGTCCACCGCTTCATAACACTGTTCGAGCACTTCTTGATCCCATGTCGGGTAGTGCGCAAGATTGGGCGACGACGATACACAGACTGCCGTTTCAATGGTCGGATCCACCCATTTCATCAATTTTGAAGCTTCATTTGACAGTACACCATAGCCTCGCGGATCTTTTTCCCAAGATCCGAGTTGCCATGGACCATCCATCTCATTTCCCAGATACCATGTTTTTACAGCATACGGAGCTGCGTGTCCATTCTTGGCACGTAAGTCAGACCAGTAACTTCCTCCCTCAAAGTTCGTATATTCGACGATATCCATCGCGTCCTGCAAACCCATGGTTCCCAGATTGATCGTATAGAGGGGATCCGTGCCGACTTTTTCCGCCCATTGCAAGTATTCGTCGTGCCCAACATCGTTGGGTATGTACTGCATCCATGCGGCGTCGAGACGCACTTTGCGATCGCTCATCGGTCCGATGGAATCTTTCCAATTCCATCCGGATACAAAGTTACCACCCGGTAAGCGCACAGCGGGTACTCCCTCTGTCTTTAGCTTGTCTATGAAGTCCTTTCGAAAGCCTTGCTCATCTGCTGTCGGGTGTGTCGGATTGTACATCGTGCCATTCACCATTGTGCCGATCGGCTCAAGGAACGCACTGTATAGTCGAGGTGATATATCCCCGATCTCAAAACTTGGGTGTACTGTAATTTTTGCCATATTTGCTCCCGTCTGCGCGCCAACGGCGCGCGTACCAATCATGGAGTTTGAAAGTTCCTTACTTTCAAACTTGTTCCCATCTGCGCGTCGCGGCGCGCGTACCAATCATGGAGTTTGAAAGTTCTTTGACTGATTATAAACAGTTTTTCAAGATGGCCAGCACGTCCTTAGCGGTTAGCGGTACATACGCTCCTGAAAGTCCACCGATTTTTTCTGCTTTTTGTGCCATCAATTCCAATTTGGAATCGTCGATTCCTACTTCTCCCAAGGTCTTGGGGATGCCACATTGACAGAAAAATGCTTGCGTTGCGTCGATCGCTTTGCTCGCTGCTTGGTAAGGATCTTGATCTTCAATACCCCAGACATTTTTGGCGTAAGTAGCGAACTTCATGACCGTATCGTCATTGAGAATATAGCGCATCCATGCCGGTGTGACGATCGCCAGACCCACTCCATGGGTGATATCATAAAACGCACTCAATTCATGCTCTATGGGATGGCAAGTCCAAGCGCCGCCTTTCCCGCAAGAGCACAAACTGTTTAAGCCGATCGTACTTGCCCACATCAAATTGGCTCTAGCTTCGTAGTCGTCTGTCTTCGCAAGAGCGATCGGGCAATATTTGATACAAGTCCTGAGCACGCCTTCGCTGATTTGATCCGTTAAGTATGCACCTTCATAAGATTGAAAGTATTGTTCAAATACATGAGACATAATATCAGCTGTACCCGCTGCCGTCTGAATAGGAGGCAAGGAGGTCAAGTACGATGGATCACAGATAGATGCCTTGGGGATAAAGTCATGGCAACCTGTTCCTAATTTATCGCTTGTTTCCGGATTGGAAATGACTGCATTCACATTCATTTCTGTCCCCGTCGCGGCTAAGGTCAAAATGCAAACAATGGGTAACACTTTTCCGATTTTAGAACTATCGGCTACGATATCCCATGCGTCGCCTTCGTAACAAGCGGCTCCGGCGATCACTTTCGAAGCGTCGATCGTACTGCCGCCGCCTACACCCAACACGACGTCAATCCCATGCTCCTTGCAAAGTTTGGCACCTTCCCTTACGGAAGAGATGTCCGGATTGGGTTTGACTCCCGATAGTTCATAAATTTCGTAATCCGCAAGCAACTCTTTGACCTTGTCATACAAGCCAATCTTCTTGATGCTTCCTCCTCCGTAGACCATCAGTACTTTCTTTCCATATGGAGAGATGACTTCCGGTAAACTGTCCACTTGGCCTTTGCCAAACCTAACATCTGTATAGGCGTGGAATCTGAAATTGTGCATATTACATGCTCCTTTCTGTCGCTTTCATGCGGCTCCTGCGAAGCCATTTCATGACTTCTACAATGGGAATAATAAGAAACGCCAACACAAATGAAACGGCGTATTCTGTCAAGGTAACTACTGCAAAGCCAAAGGCCCTTGCCAAAAATGGTACATAGATCACCACAGTCGTACAAACCCACGATAAAAGCATCGCTCCAAGCAAATATTTGTTTTGTTTCTTCATACGAAAGATTGATTTGTCCAATGAGCGCATATTCAAAGAGTGGAAGATCTCCAGCATGGACAATGTCAAAAATGCCATGGTCGTTCCCTTCGCAGAGTCTGTAATATCCCATGTGCCGAACTCTGCGTAATGTCCGACAAAGTAAGCCACCATGGTAATCAGCGTAACGATGATCCCTTGCAGTAAGACATTGATCCCGACTCCACCCGAAAAGATACCGTCTTGGGGATTTCTGGGCGGACGCTTCATACTGTCGCCTTCTGCTTCTTCCATTCCCAACGCAAGCGCCGGAAAACAATCTGTGATCAAATTAATCCATAACAAATGAACAGGTTTTAAGATGGTAAATCCGATCAGCGTTGCAAAGAAGATCGCCAAGACCTCGGATAAATTGGACGCCAATAAGAATTGTATGGATTTTCGAATATTGTCATAGATCCTACGACCTTCTCCGACTGCAGAGACAATCGTCGCGAAATTGTCGTCAGCAAGCACCATATCTGCCACATTCTTGGTAACATCTGTGCCGGTGATGCCCATCCCTATCCCGATATCCGCGCTTTTGATGGATGGAGCATCGTTTACCCCATCCCCCGTCATTGCCGTTATCTTGCCTTTGTCTTTCCACGTGTTTACAATTCGCACTTTGTGCTCCGGCTGTACTCTCGCGTAGACACTGTAGCGTTCTATTTGTTCCGGAAACTCTTCCTGCGTAATGTCATCCAATGCAGCGCCTGTAATTGCTTGATCGGGACTCGTGATCAGACCAAGCTGTATTGCAATCGCTACTGCTGTGTCTTTATGATCCCCTGTAATCATAATCGGACGGATTCCGGCGCTTTGGCATTCTTCGATCGCTGCACGTACTTCCGGACGTATCGGATCCATCATCCCCGTCATGCCGATATATACCAAGTGAGACTCTTCCGGTTCTTTGGGTTCCTGCTGCCATTTGCGATAAGCCGCAGCCAACACACGAAGCGCTCTGTCTGCCATCTCTTTGTTTTGCGCGAGAAAATGCTCCATTTGTGACTGAGTGATTACTTTCTCCGTGCCATCTTCTATATAGTGCGTACATCGTTTGAGTACCTCATCGGGCGCACCTTTCGTAAATTGGATACAACCCAATTCCCTGTGTTTGTGCAGCGTACTCATCATCTTACGGTTAGAATCAAAGGGTAACTCTCCGATTCTGGGATATTCCTTTTTGAGAGCAGGTTTGGTCAATCCCAATCGATGCGCGTAATTGACAAGCGCACATTCCGTCGGTTCTCCCACTGCTTGATCCTGCGCGCCCCATTCGGCATCGGAACACAGTGCCATGGCTTTCGCCAAGAGCGTTTCATCTGTGCCGATATATTCAACCACTGTCATCTTATTCTGGGTAAGCGTCCCTGTTTTGTCGGAACAGATGATCTGCGCACAACCTAAGGTCTCCACAGCAGTCAACTTTCGTATGACAGCGTTACGCTTGGACATCTTGGTCACCCCGATGGAAAGAACGATGGTAACCACTGCCGCAAGACCTTCCGGAATCGCCGCTACCGCAAGACTCACCGATACCATAAAGGTATCCAACATCCCTTCACCGGTGATATCCGGATACATTCGAATCAAATCCACCGCAAAAATCACCGCACAAATCCCCAAAACCAATATACTGAGAAGTTTGCTGAGTTGGTTAAGTTTTTGTTGAAGAGGGGTCGCTTCTTCTTTGGCGTTGGTCAGCGCGTCGGCGATCTTACCCATCTGCGTATTCATCCCTGTCGCAGTGATGACTGCCAGTCCTCTTCCATAGACCACTGTGCTGCCCATATAGATCATGTTCTTGCGATCACCCAATGGTATATCTTTACTTTGCTTTACTTGCAGCGCTTCTGTCGTTTTGGTTACCGGAAGAGACTCTCCCGTGAGAGCTGCCTCTTCTATTTTAAGACTTGCGCACTCTAACAATCGTCCATCGGCAGGAACACTGTCCCCCGCTTCTAAAATCACAATGTCTCCCGGCACCAATTCTTCGCTATGAACGGTGAGCTGTTTGTTGTCACGTCTCACCTTCGATACGGAAGCCGTCATCTCTTTCAGCGCCGCGATCGCTTTTTCTGCTTTGCTTTCTTGTACAACACCCAAGACAGCATTGATCAAAACAACTGCCATGATAATGATGACATCCGCCAAACTTTCGTCTGCATAGATCGCTGTGACACCGGATACAATCGCTGCCAATAGGAGTATCAGAATCATCGGGTCGATTAACTGCTTGACAAATCGCTGGGCAAGTGTCGTCTTTTTCCCTTCGGCTAGTCTATTCTTTCCGTATTCCGAGGCTCTGTCCAAAACTTGCTGCGTGGTCAGCCCATCTTTTGATGTTTCCATCTGTTTGATTACTTCATCGACAGTCTGTAGATACTCTTTCATCACTACTCCGTTCCTGGGATAGGCACTTTTCGCCTCAGCTGTTCCAATACCTGTTCTTGCAAGATACATTCGCCATGTTCTTGCATATGAATATGTGCCGGTTCCAATACCCAATATGGTTTGGAAAATTCCATGGCGTGAAAACATGCTTCTCGAAAATCTTCACCATACTCAGTTAAGCTTTCCATCCAAAGATAGCGCTTCTCGTTCATCCGATATAGCATACTTTTAATATGCAGCTCTTCCGGTAAGTTATTCACAAAATCGTACAAAACTCGCATAGATTCAAATTCGAAAATAGCAGAATGAACCGTTTCTTCCTCTAACTCCATTTCAGAACTCTCTACTGACGATGGTTCTTCCATAGAAGGGGTATCAAGTGTCGAGAGCTTTTCATTTTGTGCTCCAAAAGAATGAACCTTGCCATATCCACCCATTTTTTCTTCAAAAATCCTCATGAGTTCCCGAATACAACCCGACACAAGTTCATCCATCTTCAATTCCATTGGATCTTTCTCAGAAAAAGTCAAGATCATCCCTCTTTCAGGCATCATGATAATCTGTAAATCAAATGCGGAATTGGGTGTTTGATACCCTACTGACTCTTCTGCTCTGATAATGATCTGTTCTAACACTTCTTTGGCTTTTTCGCTTCGAATCAAAAAATCTTTATATGTAATCTCGTAATCTCTCATTTCATCATTCGATAAAAAGCACTTAATCGTCTTTGGATCAATTCTTTCAAATCTCATGTAAACCCCCCTAGTGTTATCATGGTTTCTTATGCATCATTCAAACCTCATCTTACCATAATCGGTTACTCAATTCAACTTTTGAAAAATATTCTGTTGTGAAATATTCACAATCAAAAAAGCGACCACGAGGATCGCTTTTGGAATTGTAGTGCAGATCACCTTATTGCTCCATTTGTCTTCCCAAGAAGCCTGCTGCTGACAAAGCAAGTTTTTGCTCTACTTCGCCCATTTTGAGCTTGCTGTCCGTTTCGATCAAGATCACGGATCCAATCACATCGCCTTCGCTGATGATCGGGGCGATTACTTCGTGATAGTACTCTTCTACCACGTCTTCGCTGACAGCGATAAAGTTGCGATCGCCTTTGCTGGCAGTGATTAATTCACGATTGTTCACTTTGTCTTCCAACGCTTTGCTAATGGATCTACCCATCAGATTCTTGTATCCGCCGGAAACAGAGATAAACTGATCTCTATCTGCGATTAACGCTGTGTGACCGGATACTTGTGACAAACTTTCCGCATACTGCTTTGCAAAAGAAGTCATTTCTCCGATCGGCGAATATTTCTTTAAGATGATTTCGCCTTCTCTGTCTGTAAAAATCTCAAGAGGATCACTTTCGCGAATGCGAAGCGTTCTGCGGATCTCTTTCGGAATAACAATACGACCCAAATCGTCAATTCTTCTCACTATGCCTGTTGCTTTCATATAAAAATACCTCCATTTATTTGTTTGAACTTTTGTCAACAGATACTCACACTACTATTATTTGTAAAATAAGGTTTTTCATACACAACTCGACGTAAATCCCCTTATGCATACTAGGTTACGCCCTTAACGACTCATTTCCAAAAGCTTTTCACGCATCTGGGTTTCAATTTGGCGAAGTTCCTGCTCCGCTTTCTTTCTCTTTTCTCGACCTTCCTCCTGTATTTTCATGACTTCATCCAAGGTGCTAATCAAAGATTGGTTCGTTGCCTGTATCGTTTCCATATCCACGATACCACGCTCGGATTCTCTGGCAGTCTCAATAGTGGCGACTTTTAATGTCTCTGCATTCTTTCGAAGCAGGGCATTGGTCATATCTGACACTTCGCGAGAAGCTTTGGCAGCTTCTAACGAATGTGAAAGACCTATCGCTATCACCATTTGGCTTTTCCATAATGGTATAGTATTCACCAATGTGGACTGTATCTTATCCGACATAGTGGTATCGTTGTTTTGAATCAAGCGAATCTGCGGTGCCATCTGGATGGAAATCATCCGAGTCAACTCCAAGTCGTGCAATTTCTTTTCAAATCGATTGCACATCTGAGAAAAGTCTTTCGCTTTTTGTGTATCCTCCGGAAGATTGGTCTGCGCAGCGTGTGCAGTCAATGCGGGTAATTCTGTGTGGATCGCGCGTTCCAGTCTTTGCTTCCCTGCCAAAAGATACATGGACAATTCTTTAAAGTAGTTTACGTTAAGATCGTACATTTTATCCAACATGGCAATGTCTTTTAATAAGGTACGCTGATGAAGCTCCAGCGCTTGACATACTTTGGTGATGTTGTCCTGTGCCTTATCATACTTTGCTTTTAAATTGGTGATCTTGTTTCCTGTCTTTTTGAAAAATCCCAAAAACCCTTTTTCTTCTTCGGCATCCTCAAAGCTTTTTAATTCAACCACCACTTCGGTGAGCATCTGTCCTATCTCGCCGAGATCTTTGGTCTTGACACGATCTAGTGCAGTCTCGGAAAAGTCTGCAATCTTTTTTTGACTGCCCACCCCATATTGTAAGATGGCCTGCGAATTGGTCAAATCAATCTGCATCGCAAAATCATCTACCAGTTTCTTTTCTTCTTCGGTTAAATTGGCCAAAAGATTGTTCGTTGCAGTCTTCTCTTCGTCCGCACTGTTTGTACTCTGTGCTTTGACGACCACTTCTTCCTTGGTCTGCACCGGAACATCAAAGGTAAGCGTGGGGGCTTCCTTGAGCAATTCATCTAAGTCGTTTTGCATACTCTTTCTCCTATTCCTTTGTCTTGGGGAATTCTCCGGTCAAACCTTCTCTGGCAAGCATTGTCTGTAATACCTGCGCATCCGTCGTCGCGTCAAATACCGCGTCTTGATACAACCCGTTCAAAAGTTCTCGAAATGCTTGGTTGATGGTATCTAAAGCACTTTCTATTTGTTGCTTCGCCGATATGATATCCTCGCCCGCAACCGAAACTTTGTCGAAGTCCTCATAAGCTTGTACCAATTTTAAGGTAGTGGGTAGATAATAATCCATAAATTTCTGCATCTTGACCGCTTGCTGCTCATGTTGGCGAATCCTTTCAAAGATCATAATCAGCAACTTTTCAAGGTTAGCAAGCTTATCAGAGACAATCTCTCCGGGAATATGATCATTCGCCCGATGTAACGATTCGATATAACGCTGCCCTTCCTCTAAGAGTTTTTGTGTCTGCGAAGAGACCTTAGTCTGAGGCGTGATCGCCTGTTGGGTCTGTTTGGTCTCCTTTGCCGCCAAGGAGAGTTGTTTCTCTGCTTCCAGACGTTTTCGTTCTTTGTCGATCGCGATATACTGTGTGTAAGTAGCGTCTGTTGTCATAAAACAAGTCTTGTGCGCATCAAAATGCCCTTCCGGGAAAAAGCCTGCGCGTACCATATTGTGTAGATCTCTGCGAAGATATCGTACCTTCGCTCCAAACTGTTCTGAGAGATCCTCTAAATTCATATATGTTTTGCCATTCAGTAACTTCACATACCGTTCTGCTCTGCTTAATCGTTTCGAAATAACGATCCCTGCCAAAATGCTGCCCCCCGAAACGCCCAGTCCCATCAAACCCAAATACGCTCGAATAACCGACACCAACCCTAGCCTAGCTATGGAGCCCGAAAATAAAAAACCGATCAAGTATGTTACGAGAAACGCCGAAAAAATACCTCCAAGAACGATCAGCAACACACCTGATACTTCGCCAACACGTCGGTACGGAAATGGTGGTCGATAAGCAACCACAATGGGTTTCACTACTTGAGCTTTGGGATGCTCCACTTTTGAAGATCGACTTTGACTATACTTGTGGAATTTTTCCTTGGGTTTTCTGATAAAATTGGCATAATTGGCATAAGAAGAAGCGCTTCGATTCTTTACGTCATGAATGGTTTTGTGTATATGAGGTGCAACACCATCCACAGTCGCTTTTACTTTCGCTTTTGCGGTAGATCCTACACCATCTAAAATGTTCTGCGCTGATTTCGTGACAAGGTCGTTGAGTCGATGGAAATCTCCTGTGGATAACGCTTCTTGCAACGCTCCTTTGATATGATCATCCTCACGATCTTGATTGTATTGTCGTCCCATATTTCAAAGTATCCTCCGTAACGTTCCTGCAAGAAGTGGACTGGTACGATTATCCCACATATTGCGTATTTTGACAACCCAAATTTCACCATGAAAGAAAAATTTTATTGAATTTATCTATTTTGCAATTCTTCGAATTCCTGTAATAACTTCTCCGTGAGTTGAAGTAACTCTTCTGATTCCCTTTCCATAATCGGATTTCTCGGATATTGATAGGTAAAAGAAGGAGAACCATATGCAGTAAAACTCAATACATCTTTGTGCTTGTGTAACAATGGCGGAATTCGCATCGGCTCGACATCCGCATCCGGCTGATACCGAAATATCAGCTTTCCTGCGCGACCTTTGACTTCTCCGATCTTCAAGCGATGTGCTGCCACTCGGATTAAGGAAATTCGTAGAAGATTGTCTACCGATTGCGGAATGTTGCCAAAACGATCCAGAAGTTCTTCTTTCATTTCTTCTTTTTCTCGATTGTTTTCGATGCTCGCGATTCGCTTATAAATATCCAGTTTCTGCACTTCATTCACGATATATTCGACGGGAATGAACGCATCCACATTCAAATCAATCGTCGTATTGAATTCATTTTTGTTGGGAATGCCTTTGAGTGTTCTGACTGCGTCGTTTAGCATCCTGCAATAAAGGTCATACCCTACTGCTTCCATGTGCCCATGCTGTCTCACTCCCAAAAGATTGCCCGCTCCACGAATTTCCAAATCGCGCATGGCGATTTTAAAACCACTGCCCAGATCCGTAAATTCTTTGATTGCCATCAAGCGCTTTTCCGCTATTTCTTTGAGCATTTTGTCTCGTTTATATAACAGAAATGCGTATGCCGTCCGATTGGATCTCCCAACACGTCCTCGCAGCTGATAAAGTTGTGCTAATCCCATGTTGTCAGAGTCGTGTATGATCATCGTGTTCACATTTGAGATGTCAAGACCTGTCTCAATAATCGTTGTAGATACAAGCACGTCGATCTCGCCATTGATAAAATCATACATGATTCGTTCGAGTTCTCTTTCGTTCATCTGACCATGCGCATATGATACGTTTGCTTCCGGAACTAAGGCTGTGATAGTGGCAGTGACATCAGCGATCGTCTGTACGCGATTGTATACATAAAATACTTGACCTTCTCTTGCCAACTCGCGCACGATCGCTTCACGCACCATTTCTTCATTGTATTCCATCACATATGTCTGGATGGGGAGCCGATCTTGCGGCGGTTCCTCCAAGACACTCATATCGCGAATGCCGATCAAACTCATATGGAGTGTTCGTGGAATCGGTGTGGCGGTTAAGGTCAGCACATCCACGTTTTCTTTGATTTTCTTGATTTTTTCTTTGTGCGAAACGCCAAAACGCTGCTCCTCATCGATAATAAGCAAACCCAAATCATGAAAAGACACATCTGCGGAAAGCAGACGGTGTGTCCCGATGACGATATCTACTAAGCCTTTTTTCAGATCTGTGATCGTCGTCTTGATTTGTGCCGGGGTACGGAAACGGCTTAATAGCTCCACACGTACCGGATATTCCTTCATCCTTTGTATGAATGTATTGAAATGTTGCTGTGCCAAGATAGTCGTCGGTACCAGATAGGCAACTTGTTTCCCTTCCTGTACGGCTTTAAAAGCTGCACGAATGGCGATCTCCGTCTTGCCGTATCCGACATCACCGCAAATCAAACGATCCATAATCTTCGCACTTTGCATATCCGATTTGGTTTCTTCAATCGCTGTCAGCTGATCCTCCGTCTCTTCAAACGGAAACATCTCTTCAAATTCTCTTTGCCAAAGAGTGTCTTCTCCGAAAGAGTATCCATTGAGATCGGAAGAG
>JAISHZ010000283.1 GCA_031262285.1 Lachnospiraceae bacterium
TAACGGATGATTTTTTCATCCTAAATCTCCTTTCATCATAGCACTTGTTGAATCTATTTACCAACGAAATTTCTGTAAATTTCTTTGTATGGACATCATTTGTTACAATTCACGCGCAATGTCAGTTAATTAAGACTTCAAATACAAATGTCAACTTAGGGAAGCGGCATAATCAGCTCTCTTCTCGATTTGTCCATGCTATAAATCCTTAAGTAACTGACATTGATTCACGCGTTCGCCGATATGCGTTTATAACATATCGATATGCAGAACCGCACAGAGCCGAGGGAGTGTTGGGTATTATATGTTCTGCGGAGATGGAGACCATACTCTGGGTATATCGGAACGCTCAGAGAGCTTAACAACCAACACTCCCCATGGCTCTGTGTGGTTCGTCCGGGAAACACTTCCTTTGAAACGTAGATCGGTGAATACATGAATTGTAACCATCCTACAAACCACGAATAGATCACTGATAGAGTTAGATAATGGTTGACATGAATGAACGATGACGAGATAGGATACGATAATAAATACATGTTTCAATAACAACGTGTAGAATCAGTGGCGGATATGCCGAGGATTTGCCATACATTTAGAATGGCCTAAATAAGACTAATCACTAAGGTCGGAAAATGAAATTATGAATAGGGATCGCAAGACAAGCCAACATTTGATATTGTAAAAGTGTAATGTTTTAATGTAAAGAGGTATATCTTACCTATTTTGCCGAGTTACGATATGAATAAATCTAAAAAATAAGTTTGATGTCGTTTTTTCAACAAATTGATTCGATAGACGATATTGTCCGAATAGATAATCCTTTATCAAATGAGAGTAATTGGTGTATGAGCACTCAGACACTTTTATCAGAAACCATCGCTATTGTTGCCTTCAGAACAAATACCATATACCAATAATAACAAACAGGAGACGGTAAATTACCGCCTCCTGTTCATTATCACGAAATGTCACACCATCCATTACAAGTACTTATAAAACTCCACCCTCCACAACCAAATTGTTGGGATCAACTTGATCACCGTAAACCGGTTTAAGGGTCTCTTCGAAATCAGCATGGAAGAAATCTTCATTCCCCAACTGCACGATCTCATCGTTTAACCACTCAAGGAGAGAGGTATTGCCTTTTTGCACTGCGGGATTAATCGTATCCAAATCACCCAGACTTTCTATTCCGACGGTGAAGCCTTGGTTTTGAATCGCCCATGCCAGTACCTCGGTGTTGTCGGTGGAGAATGCTGCGCCGCGACCGTCTATCAGAGCATTGTACGCGTCGGTATATGCATCAAATTTCACAAGCTCAATCTCGGGATGATTCTTCTCGAAGTAGGTTTCAGCGGTGGTACCTTTGACGACGATCAGCTTTTGACCGTTCAGCTGTGCGACATCGGTGATAAGTGCGCCGTCGGGACTGACCACACCCAACGCTACTTTCATATAAGGAAGTGCGAAATCCACTTTTTCGGCACGTTCTTCTGTTTTGGTAAAGTTGGCTAGGATGATATCCACACGTGCGCTCTGTAAGAATTCCACGCGGCTGGCGGGCTCAACAGAGATGTACTCGACCGTTACGCCCAAATCCTTTGCGATACGCTCTGCAAAATAGACATCATAGCCTTGATAATTGCCGCTGTCGTCGATGTATCCGAAGGGAGCTTTGTCACTGAAGACACCGATGATGATCTTGCCGCTTTCCTTGATTTCATCAAGCGTTCTGGCGTTGCCTGCGGAGGATGCAGTGTCTGCGTTGCTATTGGTGTTGGTGGATCCGTTGTCGGGAGTCTTCGCGCATCCGACGAATAGCGCGAGGGTTGTGAGTGTTGCGATGATAAGAGCCATAGTCTTTTTCATAATCATTTCTCCAATCTGTTCCATTTTTTGTGGTTGGTTCACGCTGTTGCTTTTTGTTTGTGACCTACGCTTTCGCCTCCTCGAAAGCATAGTAAGTAGGTATGTGAGATATGATATACTGCAAAATGAAATCTGTCAACACAGAAAAAGAATTTCGTGGGAATGAATGGGTTTTGTGCAAGATTTACATATAAAATTGTGCACATTGCCAATTGTTTCTGAAAACAGTAACCATTTGGCTGAAAAATCGTATCTTGACAAAGATAGATAGCAGTGATATAGTGTGGCGGATTTTACATATAGGAATACTGAGGTTTATGAGATGGATACAGATTTTATCGTTCAATCTATTCCAATTTATGGAGAAGCAGCATTGCTGACGTTATGGAGCGGAGTGGCTGGAATCATTCTATCGCTTGCGGTGGGTTTCGTGTGTGCTCTGGTGCAATATTACAAAATCCCTATTGCGAAATGGGTGGTAGCGGGATACATCGAGCTTTCACGCAATACACCTTTACTGGTGCAATTGTTCTTTCTGTATTTTGGGCTGCCTAAGTTAGGGATTGTTCTCTCCGGTGAGGTGTGTGCCGTAACCGGGTTGGCATTTCTGGGAGGTAGCTACATGGCAGAGGCGATCCGCTGCGGGTTGGAGGCAGTAGCACCGATCCAAATTGAGTCGGGACTCTCACTGGGTCTATCAAACGCTCAGATCATGCGGTATATCGTCAGTCCGCAGGCATTGTCAGTAGCCACCCCCGCGCTTCTTGCAAACGCGGTATTTTTGATTAAAGAAACATCGATGTTTAGTGCAATCGCCGTGAAAGACTTGATGTTTGTTGCCAACGAACAATTGGGTAATGTCTATAAAACAGAGGAAATCTTCTTACTCTTGATATGCTTTTATCTGATCATTCTGTTACCGATAACCATTGCAACCGGAATCATCGAGAGGAGAATGCGCCATGCCGAATTTGGAGCCTAGCATTATGTCTATTGAAATCCTCTTTCACGCAAAGACATGGTTACGACTGTTGGAAGGATTGTGGGTAACGCTGCGTATTTCACTGCTGACGACACTTTTTTCGGTGATGATCGGATTGCTTTTGGGAGTGCTTGCCAGTCGTAAAAATCCTGTCGCGCGGATGATCTGCCGCGTCCATCTTGAAATCGTGCGAATCGTACCGCAACTGGTGCTGCTTTTTGCCGCATTCTTTGGACTGTCGCGTTTATGGGATATTCAACTTCCAGGCGAAGTAGTGGCGATTATCGTCTTTACTTTTTGGGCAAGCGGCGAAATGGGTGATTTGGTGCGTGGAGCGATGGCTTCCATTCCGGCGACACAAACACAGAGCGGATTAGCACTTGGCTTATCCGGCACACAGATATTTACCTATATCATCCTACCGCAAACCGTTCGAAGATTAGCGCCACCGGTGATCAATCTGATCACGCGCATTATCAAAACCACTTCTTTGATCAGTTTAATCGGGATGATGGATGTCTTTAAGGTCGGCAAGCAAATCATCGATTTTAATCGGTTTCAGAATCCCAAAGGCGCGTTTTGGATATACGCAACCATTTTCTTTTTGTATTTCGCGTTGTGTTACCCCATATCCAAACTTTCACGCTTACTTGAAAAACGTTGGAAAGACTAATATAAATGAATGTAATTAACTTAATATTATTGTTTCATCGAATCACAGGGATGTTTATAAACATCAAAAGCGGTTACGGTTAGATATAAAAACGTTAATGCAAGAAGAAATAAAGGTGGATGATACAATGTCGAAAATCTTATTGGAATTAAGAGGTATTACAAAAACATTTGGCGAGGTCGACGCGCTTCGTGATATTTCGTTTGAGGTTGCGGCTGGTGAAGTAGTAGTGCTGCTAGG
>JAISHZ010000294.1 GCA_031262285.1 Lachnospiraceae bacterium
TTCTTGCGCATAAAAAGTTTACGTACTTGGGTTCCTTTGATTTACTACATAGGCAAGGTTCTTCTGCGCCTCTTTCAGTTTATCTTGCGCTTGATCTTTGAACAATTCACTCGCCCAAACCTCATCAACTTTTCGTATCATTGGTTTACGTAAATCTAAAAAAGTAATATCTGTATAGATTTTGGTCAATACATCGAGGGTTTCTTTCGATATTTCACAAAGTGTCGGTACATAAGTGTTTTGAATATCTTTCACTTCCATTTTACGCAAGCCTTCTTGATCTTTCCCACACACTTCACATTGTAGTTGATAAAATATTGTACTCATCCACGTTACAAGCAAGATGGCTTTTTCGATCGAGGATGGGGTACACCCGTAAAAATTAGTTGAGGCAAATACCTTTGTTTTTGCCAGATAAACGCGACCAAATTGCCGAATCGCACGTGGTATGAGTATTGAATTCTCTTCAAGTCCTCGCAGACTTTCTTTGGTCAGCAACTCCATCCATTCTGCCTTTGTTTTTTGCAATCGTTGCTGTTTACCGTTTCTTGGCACCAGTTTTATATAAGTTCCAATGATTTCATCGATTACTACAGGATCCTGTTCGTTAATATTCAAGAAAGGGTGATCCCCTTGCTCTATGTCTATCCTATTTGTTTTAGCATTGCGCAGTCCGACACCCAATGGTTTTAACTTATCCGCAAACAAAGCATAAAATTGTGGTCTACTATCAATATAGAGTAAATCACTTCCACCTTGATTACCAATCGCTCCTCTTTTCATCGGAAACGAAAACTCACTTAACTTAGTGAACAAATTGGATTCCCAAAAACTTGATCGAACAAAATCGAGCGCCGCTTCCATCTCTGGATTTAGTATATGCCATCCATTTTCCACATTCGCAGTTAGGTTCTTTGTTGCGATGTTTTTGCTAACAACGCCGGGCATCATCTGCATATAGACATCTTCTGTCGGATTGTCTAGAGCTCTAAAAAACCGTTCCGTATCAATATCCGATATTTTCGTATAACTCGAAATCAATTTAACTTCATTGGAGTCTTGCTTCGATTTACCGACTAAAACGCAAGTATCTTTGGTCACTTCCTCAAATATTCCCTCTCCGGGGTAGGTGAATACCATCTCGAGACCAAATTTTCCAAGCAATAATTTACGAATGAGGTTCGCCTCAACACCGCTCCCCATTAAGTGCGTTTTTGGAAAAATACATGCCACGATGGTACCCGGCTGCACGAGTTCAAGAATCAACTCTAGGAAAACCGCTTCTAAGGGCATTTGACCACCCTCTACCACCGCTTTATCACCCGATAATTGTTGTATTGCGTGATACAGTGGCTCTTTCCTCGAGATCGAACGCACGCCTGCCAAGAATGGTGGATTCATCAGCACAACTTTTACATGAGTAAAATCTTGCGGTGATAAATCTGCGATATTCGTATTTTGTATGTGCGGGGAGTTATCGGGATTGATCGTTGTCGGATAATATAAACCAAGTCGTAATGAAAGAAGCTCTAACAACAAACTATTGATATCATTTGCATATATTTGGGCGGGTTCCAAGTGATAGACGGGTATCGCTGCACTTAACAGACTGCCACTTCCCGCAGCGGGATCGCATAACCATTCATTTTTGTGCAATTTTCCACTAGCTTGCATGGCTAAATAAGCTACGATCCTTGCCAACTCAAGATCTGTAGGCACTTCTCCTTCATGTTCATGTCCGGTCGATACAAGACTATGTAAAATATTCGCCAGAACATCACCTTGAACATAACTATATCCCATGTCGTATAATTCGATTAGCATTTTGTCATCTATGTCCGTTTTTTTGTCGTGCGTTTGAACAGAGTAATCAAAAATCTCATGGAAATTAACAGCAGAAGCCTCTTGACAAATGCGTTCAACGTCCTGATGAAATGCACGAATATCTTTTAGTTCGTTTCGTCCAACGAATTTCAAAGCACCACGTATATACTCGTAGAGAAAGCTAACAAGATAAGATTTCCACTTCGTCGGGATAGAGAGCAGAGGTTCCATTGTTGATGCAAAATCCTGCGATGTTCTATGATATGTGTAATCATTATTGATAAATTTCTGTATTTGATCCACAAAAAACCGACGAAGATTTAAGATAAAATCTTGCATAGAATCATCTGCAAAGGATCCAATTTGCACAGTTCCCGGAGCTAGTATTTGTTGATAGGTACGTGTTTTCGAAGTATCATAACGAAAACTCAACCCGTACTCTAGATTCGTTAAAATGTAAAATGGCTTTTCGCAGAGTGTTCCACAAGATTGAATATAAGACATTGTTTGATACTGATATCTGACACTTTGTAGGTCAGAGGGCTTACGCTACACCTCAATCACACACAAGTATCGATGTGTGCTTCTGTTTTTAATCGCAAAATCCATTTCCAACGTTCCGATACGCTCATGGTGTACGATTTGATATTGATCAGCAAGATCCAACTCTTTCAGCGCTTCGATAAGCGCTGTTTGGCAGATTGGGTGAAATTGTGCGACTTCACTGTCTGTGTAAGATAACCACATGCAGTCACTCCTCCTTTATGTATTGTTTTAAATGACATGCGAGCGCTCCTGCCAAGAGCGGCGGTACTGCGTTCCCCACAATCATATTTCGTCCATGCTTACTGGTTGAAACAAGTTTATAATGATCAGAAAATGAT
>JAISHZ010000300.1 GCA_031262285.1 Lachnospiraceae bacterium
TTGATGTATTTCGTAGGATTGACTTGTTTGCCATTAATTAATATTTCAAAATGTACGTGTGGACCGGAACTGATACCGGTATTTCCGCTTAATGCGATGCGCTCGCCTTGGGATACCGTTTCGCCAACGCGAACCAATATTTTGCTTAAATGACCGTAACGAGTCTGTCTGCCGTCCGGATGGTCGATATAGATGACATATCCGTAACCGCTACCCCATCCTGCTCTGGAGACCACGCCACCGCTTGAAGCAACCACCGCTGTACCGATGGGGGTGGCCCAATCGGTTCCTTTGTGGTAAGTACTTGCTCCTTTGGTAGGGGAGTTGCGGCGACCGAAACCGGAAGAAAGGCGACCTCCGGATAACGGTTTGATATACGTCGGCGGTATGATCGTGCCTCTCTCTACGACCTTGGCGACCGCTTCCATAATGATTTCTTCTTTGATAATCTCACGGTTCACCATCTCTTGATTGATGTAGGATTCGATGGCGATGACTTTGCGAAATCCTGCAGAGGGTTCTTGATGAACTTTGGTTTGTGTCGTATACCAAGAGTCATTGTCAATATAGGTAATAGGTGCGTCGTATATTTCTTCATAATAATTTTCTTCTTTCCATTCTACGGAAAGTTTCGGTTCCGGAACGGTAATAATCAATTCTTGACCTTGCCTGATGATGGTGGATTCATCTTCTAAAGCGCTGTTTAAATCGATGATTTTGTCCATCGGGATATTGACCAACATCGCGATTTCGGATAAGGTATCACCCGGCATGACTTCATAAATCTTGTTTTTCTCTTCTTCCATGGTCACTTCTGTGATTGCCGCGTCAAGATCCATTAATTGGTTGGCGGGTAGATACGCTTCTACAACTTCGACCTCCTGCGTAAAATTCATGGATAGCATACCCAGATCAAAATCTTCAAAGTCTTTTTCTTCTTTATGGAGTGATATTTGTGCGTTGGCAAAAACAGCGGAAATCCCACCTTGCATGGAGATTGCGTCGTCGCCTACCGATTCGTCTTGTGTGCTTGTGACGACACTTACAGTCTGCACATTGATATTGCGGCGTAAATCGGGTGTCAGTTCGACTTCATATTCGTTGTTTTTGTCATACTTGTCTAGCGCGGCGTTTAAGAATTGTTTGACTTCCTCTGCATTGCGTAAATCTACCGTGTATTCATTTACTTTGACGGTATACGCTTTTTGGATACTGGTCGTCGCTTTTGCAGCGATGATTGCCTCCATATTGTGCAGGATGGTTTCTTCGTCGTCCAGATCACCGTATAGAAGTTCTTCTCCTAAGAAACTGATGGACAATGGTTCCAGAAAGAGAAGGTCATCCGAACGTGCCGCTACAGATTTACGAGCTTCTAAATACAGATCGTCTAGGTTCGAGATACTCCCGACGACGCCTACTTTGATGCCGTCCAGAAAAACGTGAAAGTAATTCTGTCCATTCTTTCCGGTGGAACTCATACCATTTGAGGATAAAGCGCCGATCAAAAGAAATAGCAAAGTAACCTTAATATATGTAAATTTTAAGATTTTATCATGACAAGTGAATCTTTTCACATATACTCCTATCTGGCAAGTACACTATCGACAGCTACTCTTGTAACATTGCGTTCGTCACATAGTGGTAGCCATGCGATAGATGATGAAAACGGTAAGTGTTTCGTGTAAAGTCGTGTTTAGAGGATTTCCCAGGTTTTCAGCAATAGATATGCCACGCCACCCAGAGTAGCGAACCCTATTACCATCGCGGTGATAATCATGCCGAGTAGAGCGCTGATTTTCTTTTTCATTTTGCGAAAGGATTCTGTATTGGCTTCAAAGAGCTTTCCGGTTTCTTCAACCACGACAGCTTGTACATTGCGGTAGACCTTTACGTTTTCTTTGTGAATATGCTCTTCTAAACGCTTTTGCATTTCATCGAGAATGTGCGCTTGTTGTTCGCCGGATTCGCCGCTTGCGGAGAGAGCTGTGATTTTGGCAGCAAATTCTTCTAAAGTTTGTTTGATATCGGTAAGTGTTTGTCGGTCGGCGTCAAGCTTGGTGAATTGGGTAAGCAGTTCTTCTTGATCGGTAGGCTGCGCAAATCGTAAGTTTAGTGCGTGTAGTTCTTCTAGTACTTGTTCGGAAGATGGTGAATGGGTCAGTTGTTCGGCCAGCGTTTGGATTTGCGCGAGTAGTTGGTCTGAGGCGGTCGAATGAGAAAGTTGGTCGCGTAGTGACTGAATTTCTGCAAGTAATTGGTCTGAGGCAGTCGAATGAGAAAGTTGGTCGCGTAATGATTGAATTTCTGCGAGTAGTTGGTCTGAGGCGGTCGAATGAGATAGTTGATCGCGTAGTAACTGGATTTCTGCCAAGAGTTGCTCAGAAGCGACTGACTGCAGTAAGGGATCTTGCGAATCATTCGGTCTTGTCAGTTGATCCGCCAGTTTTCGGATTTCCAATAAAATTTGTTCGGCGTCATTCGATTTCCGTTCTATAACTGTCAGTTTTCGTATTTCATTTAATAGTTGTTGAGTATCTCCGCTTTGTCCAAAAGTATTCATTGGAGTTGTTTGAGTATGGCTTACAGCAACTCTTAAACGTTCTACTTCCGTGCGTATAGCATCCAAAATAATACGCATCTGGCTGATGCATTCTTGATAATCTTTCACTTCGTTTTGAAGATTGTTCAGCTTTTCAACTTCCGCAGCAGAATTCGCTCGGATGAGTTCTTGTGCCTGCAATCTTTGTGCAAGCCTGTCCGTAAAAATATCCATTCACGAGCCCTCCAACATTCTATCGATGCACTTTTATGAGATAGGATTCAGCACATTTATTGATAAATATCATAAAATCCCCTATATTCTAGCACCTTACGAAACACTTTACAAGATAGAATATTGCTGCGATTCACGCGCGATCGGCGAACGTGTGAATGATAGCCAATGGGCGATTTTATTCAGCCTCAGCCTCATCCACAACATCACATTTACTATCCAAGAAAAGTTGGGTATAATACGGCAAAGGAACGTTTCTGGATATGTAGAGAATGACGAAGCGGCAGCAATACTGAGATAGCTAATTGAATAGCGAAAGCCGTCGAGGCGATAGGAAAAACATCCGCCGGGAGATGCGGTTTGTTGAGAAAATTTTGGAGGAGCTTTATGATTGTTTATCACGGGAGCGTTGTTTCCGTTGAAACCCCGCAGATTCTAAATAGCCAACGCTTATTGGATTTTGGCGCGGGGTTTTACACCACCACCAATCGGGAACAGGCTGTTAGGTGGTCGCAGCGTGTTGCTGCTCGGCGTAAGATGGAAACTCGCTATTTGTCCAAATATGAATTTGACATTGAAAGAGCTATAAAAGAATT
>JAISHZ010000316.1 GCA_031262285.1 Lachnospiraceae bacterium
GTCGCATTGGGATTCTTGCTCGGATCATCGTCATATACGCCGTCCACCGCTTTGGCTAAGAGGATCACATCGGCTTCCATCTCCACCGCGCGAAGTACAACCGCAGTATCGGTTGAAAAAAATGGATGCCCGGTTCCTCCCGCAAAAAAAACCACATTCCCTTTTGTAAAGTTATGATTCGCCAGGTCCTTCGAAAAGAGCTTTGTTAAGGTGCCGCATTCAAAAGGTGTCAAGATTGTTGTTTCCATCCCGACACTACGAAAAATCTCCGAAACATAAATACAGTTCATAATGGTGGCCAGCATCCCTATTTGATCCGCCTTGGTGCGGTCAATACAATTACTTGAGCGTCCTCTCCAGAAGTTGCCGCCTCCGATCACCACTCCTATTTCTATTCCAAGTGCTCGTACTTCCTTGACCTGTAAGGCGACCGCTTGAACGATCGCTTCGTCAAAACCGTTTTTTTGCTCTCCTGCCAACGCTTCTCCGCTAAGCTTGAGTAAGATTCGTCGCACAAATACTCCCATCCGCATTACGCTTTTCGTATAGAAAGCCCTGCCACAATTGATCCGGCGAACCATGTGGCAGGGTTTTTATTACGATTATCATCAAGTTGAAGCTTTTTTCGACTTGGAACTTTTGATCTCAGGTTTGTATTCATCAAAGAAGGAAGTCGGGCTAACTTCTGCGTATGACTGTGAGCACATTCCTTCGATAACCGCTCCATTATTGATTTGTACTGACTTAGATTTGATATTTCCCATAACAATCGCGGAAGCGTCCAGCGTTACAGGGCCCATCACATCAATATCACCTTTTACCGCTCCGGCGATAACTGCACTTTTTGCAGTGATGTTACCGATTACAACGCTGCTTGCGCCAATACGAACTGCTCCTTCACTGGTAACTTCTCCATTTATTTTTGCGCCTTCTGCCAGGATTTCTGCGCCTTTGGAATTGCCGTTTATGTGTCCGGCGATATTTAATTTGCCCAAGATGTCAATGTTGCCGTTTACAGCGCCCTGTACATCCATAGAGCCTTGTGAAACGATGTCGCCGTTAATCGTCATCCCGCTGGTGATGATGGCCGTCTCATCCAACATGTCGCGTATCTCTGCGCTTTCGGTTTCTGCTACTGTTTCACCCATAAATCTGCTGCTCGCCATAGCTTCCTCGTAAAAATTCTCCATTTCTAATTTCTCCTCCTCATCTTGCGGTTCTTGTGCCGACAAGAACATTTGAATTTGATCAATTTTGTCTGTGAATAATTCACTCTCTTCATCTAACTGTGCTTCAAGTGAATCGATTGGCTCATCCGATTCAGTGGCTTCGTTATATTCCGGAGCATTATCGGACGCCAATGTTGCATCTAATACCTGTTCTTCGTCAGATTCTTGTGTATCCTCAAATTCTTGTGTGTTTTCTGACTCCGTGATTATGTCTAATGCTTGTTCATCGTCAACTTCCTGGAAGTCATCAAATTCCTGTACAGCACCGGATTTCCAATCAGTATCATTTTCCTGAGTATCGTCTGATTCTTGTTCTTCATCAGCCTCTTGCGTATCTTCAAACTCCGGCAAAATCTCATTTGTACCATGTAACGTCTCAAATTTTGGACTTGTAGCCCAAAATCCCGGCTCGATCGTATCCACTCCGTCAAAAGCCTCTAGAAATGCGTCATTTTCCGTTAGGTCGTCCGTCGTCAGATTTTTCTCCTCTTTGTCATTTTCTTTGGATTTGTCTGATAGAGAATCGTCCGGTAAAAGCTCGTTGACAGCTTGAGACAAAT
Source organism: Lachnospiraceae bacterium (assembly GCA_031262285.1). Next base: position 1,790 of record JAISHZ010000316.1, read on the forward strand.
CCTCTCGTAAGTCAGAAAAGAAACCCATTACCTCCACCTCCATTTTTTATTCTCGTTGTCAGCATTCGCTATCGCTTATTGAATGTGTTGAATCAAAATCGTTTCTTCTGTAATCGGTAGTATCACGGTGTCTTCATTTTCAAGAATCTTTTCTATGATTAGCGGCAATGCTTCGACCGTTGATTTTTTTGACAGTGCATCGTGCATGAGAATGACACTTACACTATGTGAATCAATGGACGATGTCGTATTTTGTACAATGGTCGAGACGCTTAGTGGATTGATGGAAGCATCACCGGATGAAATATTCCAATCAAAGTAGGCTATCCCTTGCTCGTCCAAGTATTCTATAAATGTTCTCACATCCACATCACTGATGGTATTCGACGATCCGCCCGGAAAGCGATATACGGTACTCTTGACCCCGGTCAATTCGTACAAATAGTCTTGAATCTTTTTTAAATCTGCTGCGAACGCGTCCACTGATTTGTAGATATCTCGATACACATGACTATAGGAATGCATGCCCAATGTGTGTCCCCTGTTCACAATTTCTAAAATTCGTTCTTTTGAACGATCGTCTTCTTTCCCAACCACAAAGAAAGTAGCCTTTACCCCATATTCATCTAAAATATCCAAGATATCTTCTGTATAAGCGCTCGGTCCATCATCAAAAGTCAGGTAAACCTTGTGTGCCGCTTCCGGCGTTTGTTGCGTTGACTGGTTTGGTGTTATCTGTTCCACTAACCCACTTGGCGGCTCGTCCAAAATTGGTTCGGCGCTCGGCGTAGTGACCGGTTCACTAGATGGAAGCGGTTTGGTAGACCGGTAATCGGTAGGACCTAGTAATTCCAGAATATCTCTAAGTTGCGCCGATAGAATCGTATTCTGCTCGTCTAAGCGTTCAACCTGTTTTGCCAGGATGATCAAAAAGACATAGGGTAACAAAATGAATAGCAAAAGACCGGTCAGGATCACGCGCTTGAGTCGCTTTACTCTGCTAGTACGATCAGTCTTAGTTACCCGATTCAACTGCGCCATCTCTACCTCATGAAATCAACCAAGTTGAGCAAATCGTATATGTCACTCAATTATCTGTGCACAATCAATGATGCTTCGTCATTCATATTCCTTCATGCATTGTATCACAATATATGTAATACGCAAAGCGAAAAAGAAAACCCCTCTGGCAGGGGTTTCGTGTAGTAAACGATCTGTGCGTTAGTGGATTCGAACCCCCGACCTTTTGGTCCG
>JAISHZ010000321.1 GCA_031262285.1 Lachnospiraceae bacterium
CGGCTCTGTGCGGTTCGTCCGGGATACATAGCCTTTTTACGTAGATCGCCTTATGGTAGCGTGTACATATTCTTTTATTCCAAGTTCAATTTTCTTTTGACGATGAGGCTGCAGAGGAAATAGCATCCTATCGAAAACGCTACTGTTAACAAACAATTGATCAGAAGTGGCGTAATCAGATCAATTTCTATTTGACCGGTACTATAGATCCGAGCCGACATCACATTGATCCGAAAACTCGTCATGATTCCCAGGATATAGTTGATCACCATGATGCCCAGATAACTTAAGATAGACATCAAAATTTTATGTTTCGCCGAGAGCTGACCAAGCGTGATGGCGGTATAAATCATCATCACAGAACAAACAGCCATGACAATCGCGAAAAAGACGAAGAAAAGAACATAACCCAGCAAAGTAACTCCGGTGTATTCTTGAACCATTGCGGAGATTTCACCCCAATGTTGGAAGAGGAACGTCAAAATACGCGGATTGGGTTGCCCAAGAGAAGCAGCTATCGTGGATGCTAGGCACTCCGTAAAGAGTAAGGCAGATACCAACATCGCCACAGTTAAAATAATATGCCATATAGTGGCTGATAACAGCTTGCTACTCAAAATCTGATGCGAATTCACCGGCAAAGTATGTGTCAAATACCCGCCACTACTATACATACTACGATAGAATCGTATTGCAAAGTACACAACCAGAGCTATGCTGATTGCCATCATACCGAATACATACAATCCAATCAAGCCGATACTGGAGACGGCTGTCAATGTATTGAGCCATGCATTCGGTTCGTACTGGTCTGTAGAAACTGTCTCCCAGATCGGTGACAGAAAGGATAGACACCCCAACAGGGTATCCACCGCTAAAAAGATCAAAATGATCAGTCCGAAACGATTCAAACCTTTCATTTCAAAGCGAAACAGTTTACCGAACATTCCCGATTTGCTTAACATGCAAACACCTCCCTAAAGTAGGAATCTACAGACTTGCCCTGTTGTTCCCTAATATTATCCACGGAATTGTACACCATTAGCTGTCCATTACGCAAGAAAATGACTTCATCCAATACTTTTTCGATGTCACTGATTAAATGAGTCGCCAAGAGAACGGTCGCTCCCGGATTGTAATTTTGGATGATGGTACGAAGAATGTAATCTCTTGCGGCAGGATCCACTCCCGCAATCGGCTCATCCAAGATGTAGAGATCCGCATTGCGACTCATCACCAGTATCAGCTGTACCTTTTCTCTCGTCCCTTTCGATAAGGTCTTGAGCTTCGCTTCCGGCGAAATGTCTAAACTTTTCAACATCTCTTTCGCTTTCGGTATACTGAAATCCTCATAGAATTGCTGAAAAAAGTCGAGATAGTATTCCACTTTTTGATTGCTATCCAGAAAAGTTTTGTCCGGTAAATATGCTACGTGCTTCTTGGTCTCCACGCCGGGTATACATCCTCCGATCCATACTGCTCCGGAAGTAGGTCGTAAAAGCCCATTCATCAGTTTAATCAACGTGGTTTTCCCACTGCCGTTAGGTCCTAATAAGCCAATGATCTTGCCTCGCGGCAGTTTTACTGTCAAATGGTGAAGTGCTACATGATTGCTATCGTATGATTTTGTCAAATCAACGATCTCTACTAATTCACCCATATTTTCTCCTATCTGTACACCCTTTCGATGTACTTGCTTGAAAAACAATGTCCTATACCAAGGCGGCTCGTTCACCGGAAGAACTCACCAAAGTAAGGATCTCTCCTTCTGAATAACCCAATTTACTCATGGTTTGACAAAAATTTCCTAACTGTTCCTTTGCCATCTGTGTACGAATTGCTTGAATTAAGTCCGGATCCTGTGTCACACTGCGACCATTCGTCCGTTGTGTCACGATGAGACCGCTTCGCTCCAATTCTGTAAACGCTTTTTGCATCGTATTGGGATTGACCTGCGCCTGTGCAGCCAAATCCCTAACACTCGGCAACTTATCGCCTGGTGAATACTTTCCGGAAACAATGTCTGTTTGAATCATCTCAACAAGCTGAGCGTAAATCGCACGATCATTATTTAGTTCCCACATACCGGAACCTCCTTTCCTATGATTTCCTGTTCGTTCTGTCATTTCTTACGTTTCATTCCAACAGGATACCTTGTTTGATTCTCCCGCTGTATCATTCGTTTAATACAATGATACATCGATTCATTCAAAAACGCAATCTTTTTTTATTCGTTCGTTGTTTACAGAAATGGTTACGACTCACACGTTCTATTCCAAACTGTTGTCCCGTTCAAACTGATACCCTTCTCCTCGAAGCGCAGTGATCAAGTAGCCGGACTGCTGCAATTTTTTGCGTAATCGTGACATTGCACTTTTGAGTGCACTGTCATCAAGCATCATAGGGCGCGCCCAGATCGTCTCATAAAGGTATTCCGGACTCATCGGTTGTCCCGGATTTTCCATAAATAACTGCAAGAGAGCAAATTCCTTTTGCGCAAGTCCCATATCTTCACCTTTATAAAGCGCTTGTCTCGCCATAACATCCAATTCCAAGTCATCCATCTTGATACGCGCCACTTTTTTCTTGGTTCGCCGAAGGAGTGCTTCTATATGAGCTGCCAAAACCTCGAAATCATAAGGTTTGGTAAGATAATCATCCCCGCCTGCCTTTAGTCCTTTTACTTCATCATCCACTTCACTTAACGCAGTCAATACGAGTACCGGAGTGTCTATCCCATTCTGTCGCATTTGATATAAGAAATCCAGTCCATTTCCATCCGGCAGCATCACATCCAATACAATCAAATCCAATGTTTGTGTTGAAATAATCGCTTTTGCTTCAGCCAAATCCATTGCGATTTTCACACGATAGCCGGACATTTCCAGTAATTCTTGATTTACTTTTTGTATATCCGGATTGTCTTCCACCAGCAGTATCAACATCCTATTCATCTGTTTTCTCCTTATGCAGTTTTTCATTTCTTCATACGCTCTTTAGAAAAATCTGTGATTCCTGTGTGATATAGTATTCTGCGAATCTCTTATGCTTCTACGTTTCGAATGTCGTGCATCTACGTTTTTATTCTGTGTATAACGGTAATGTAAAGACAACCGTCGTTCCTTTGCCGGCCGTACTCATCAAGCGAATCTCTCCGCCATGCGCGGCGATGATATTCTTGCAAATCGATAATCCCAGACCGGTGCTTCCACCGGAAGAAACGCCTCGATCAAATACGTGTTCCACAACTCCCGGTTCAATCCCTTCTCCATCATCCGTTACAGTGACTTGTAAGCAATCCGACAAAGCTTGCGCTTGTATCGTAACGCTACCCTTTCGTGTATGCTTTGCAGCATTCCCCAACAAGTTGGAAATGACTTGAATCAACAAATCCCCATTCACCCAGATGAAAGGAAGCCTTTGAGGAATATCGATCATTAACACATTTCCATGCTTTTCAATCAAAAGACGATACGTTTCCGCGCAATCTTTTAAAATAGATGCGATATCCAGTTTTTCCATTTGATTACGACTCTCTTGCTGCGAGGCGACGCGAAGTGCGTTTTCCATGATTCTTGCTATCCGCATGGTTTCATTTTGCGCACTACTTAAGGATTCTCTGATTTTATCCGCATACTGCTGTGGATCCATCTTGGCTAATTTGGATGCACGTTGGATATGCACGGAAATCACCGCAAGCGGCGTCTTCATCTCGTGACTGATATTTGACAAAAACTCGGATTTTAACTTGATCAACCCATCCAGAGTTTTATTATTCTCTCTTAACTTGTCCGCTTCTTGCCGAATCGATCCATAATCCAACGCAAGAATCACAAACTGCCCCAAAACCAGGAAAAGGTTGGATACGACTCCGGGCATAAAAAGACGGTCATTCCATATAATTTTTGTGATAAATCCCCAGAACGTAAAGATACCGCAAGATATGATGTATAGCCACAAAAACGGATTTCTTCTGGCAGTCTGCGTTTTAATCGCCATCACGGCAGACCAAAGAACCGGAATCATAGCAATAAAAACATATGTCACGCCTGTATATCGAAAAGGAATGAATGTGGATGTCAGAAAGACTCCACCCAATGTCACAATATATATTACTTTTTGTACCTTACTGTGAAACGGTATTTGAAAAACAGAATGTGTAAATAGGATTAACAGCAAGATGCCCGCCGGTAACATAACCACATAAAATCGAAATATCGTCGTCGTTAGTCCCTTTGGGTAAAACATCTGTATCAGTCCGTTGGTTTCGATTGAAAAGCGAAACGCTAAGCAAAGACACATTAGTGAAAAATACAAATATGGCTTGTTCTTGGTGTCGGTCAAAAAAAGGATGATGTGGTAAAGTGTCATCGTAAGTAGCATACCGATAAATCCTGCCAGTACGATTCTCCTCATCATTCCGTCCGTCATAAGCGACTGTGGTCGTCCCAATTCCATTCGATAACACATACCACTCTCGATCCAATCGAAATTGGATACTTGCACTAAGATCTGCGCTTCCCCATTGTGGACTTCAAAAGGTATAAACTTATTTTTGAGTCCGGAAACAAACTCCTCTTCTGTCGTACTGATGTTTCCTGCTCGGAATACTTCCTCCTCATTGATGTAAACCACGGAGGCATCCGATATTTCCGGTATGAGAATCATTAAATGCTCTTCATCCGATAAAATAGTGAGTCGATATGTGGCATACCCATAGAGCGGATAACCGCTGATATCCCACGATCCCGGCACTGTAATATAATCGGGATCGGTCAAAGAAGATGCTTCTGTGGTTTGCTCTCCTGCGGATGCCAAAAAGTCCTGTGGGTTGATGAGTTGTTCATAATAAAATTCCCACTCACCGTCTAAGTTCACAAGTGTATGTTCCATATCCTCGCCTCTCAAATCGATCACGCCTTGATGAGCCATTCGATCAGATAAGTTGTGCGGCAGAGAAACAAAATAAAAAACACAAGAACAAATCGCAAACAAGACGATCAAGATTAACAAAAAACGGATTACATCTTTGGAAATTCCGATCTTTTTCATTGGATTTCCTTTCCGGTGGTTGATTCCGTAAAATCAGAAGTTGCGAGTGTTTGACTTAGAACAATCCACACACTCGCAACTCTGCGATCATTTTAAGTTTTCTCTATACGGCTTTACAACTCTATCATCATTATAAGAATATATACTTGAGAATAAAGACGATCGCCAGGCAGATCATCAAGATACTGACTTTCTTGCGAGACTCCTTCCCAATGATGTTTAGAACCACATAAGTGATGATTCCCATAGCGATCCCTTCCGAGATACTATAGAACAAAGGCATCGCAACTACGCAGATATAAGCAGGAATCGCTTCTGCCATATCGGAAACGTCGATATTCTTGATATTGCAGAACATATAAAATCCGACGACTACCAGAGCCGGGGTGGTTGCAAATGCCGGTATCGCCAAGAAAATCGGGGAAATGAGCAATGCAAGCCCAAAAAGGATGGCTGTGGTGACTGCAGTCAGACCGGTACGTCCGCCATCTGTCACACCGGAAGCGCTTTCTACATAAGTCGTCGTGGTTGAAGTACCCAGTACAGCACCTGCAGTGGTCGCTAACGCGTCAGCCAACAGAGCTTGTTTGATTTTCGGAAGTTTTCCATCCTTGTCAAGCATCTTCGCATTGGTCGCTACGCCGACTAATGTTCCGATGGTGTCAAATATGTCCACAAACAAGAAAGCAAAAACCACAACCACAAACTCCAAAGATAAGATACCGCTAAAATCCATCTTGGCAAAAATCGGACTAATATCCGGTGCCAATGTCCAATTGGAGAAGTCGGGAATCGTACTATAGAGGCCTGCTGCCGGTAGAGGCACATACAGATGGGTCAATTCACAAATCACGCCGATGAGCCAAGTGATCAAAATCCCCCAGAGGATGCTACCCTTCACTTTTTTCACCACCAGTATGGCAGTGATGATAATGCCGACGATGGAAATCAACGCAGCTATCCCGCCGTTTTGTAATGTAACCGTACCTGCTTCTAATCCATATTTACCTTCCAGTCCCGCATTGGTATACAATGCCACTAATACGGATTGGTTACCAACGACGATATTGGCGCTCTGTAGTCCGATAAAAGCGATAAACAAGCCAATACCAACACTGACAGCCACTTTCAAATTCTTGGGAATGGCATCAAAAATCGCTTCACGCACATTGACGAGAGATAAAACGAGAAAGATCAAACCTTCAATGAATACTGCCGCAAGAGCTACCGGCCATTCATATCCCATACCCAGTACAACGGTGTAAGCAAAATACGCGTTAAGCCCCATCCCGGGCGCCATCGCAAAAGGGTAATTCGCAAAGATAGCCATTGCCAAGGTACCGATTAATGCGGCAAGTGCTGTCGCCGTAAAGATCGCTCCGGCGTCCATACCTGTCGCTCCCAGAATCGTAGGATTGACTGCAAGGATATACGCCATCGTCATAAATGTGGTAATACCCGCCATGATTTCTGTCTTCACAGTAGTGCCGTGTTTTTTTAACTGGAACCATTTCTCTAACATTTGGTATCCTCCTAATTGATCGTTTTGGATGCAGAGTTACATTTTAATACTCTTTTGCCTGTTCTTCTCCCGTGAGTACGCGCAAACCGCCTTGCACCAAAGCCAAAAGCTCGTCCTCTCCCGGATACACCGTTACGGGAGCGATCCACTGCGTGCGTTCTTGAATACCTGCTACGACCGTCTTATCGTATGCAATACCGCCGGTAATCACGATTTGATCCACCTTGCCAAAAAGCGAGCAGGAAATAGCACCGATATCTTTGGACATTTGTAAGATGAAAGCTTCCCGAATCAAAGCGGCTTTTTCGTCATTTGCCGCAGCGCGTTCAGAGACTTCCTTCATACTGTTGGTGCCAAGATAAGCGTTCAGACCGCCCTTGCCCACCATCTGTTTGCGCATTTCTTTTTCCGTATATTTACCGGAAAAGCACATCGTAATCAAGGCTCCGTTGGGTACGCCACCCGCGCGCTCCGGTGAAAATGCGCCGTCTCCGTCCACTCCGTTAAAGACATCGATCACTTTGCCTTCTACATGACCGCCTACTGTCACCCCTCCTCCCATGTGTACGACGATAAGGCGAAGCTCGTCGTAAGGTTTGCCTACGCTCGCTGCGTAACGTCTGGCCATCGCTTTTTGGTTCAATGCATGGAAAATACTGACTCTCGGAAGATCAGGGTGCCCTGAAAATCGAGCGATCGGCATTAATTCATCTACCACCACGGGATCCACGATGTAGGATGGAATACCCAATGGGTCGCCGATCTCACGCGCCAAGATTCCACCTAAATTGGACGCGTGTTCGCCCTGTACTGCGGCGTTTAAGTCTTGTAAAAGCGCATCTGTTACTGCATACGTCCCGCTGGGAATCGGCTTTAACATCCCTCCGCGTCCTACTACCATGCTAAGGGATTGCAGATCAAATCCCTTGCTTTCCAGTAGCTTTAAGATAATGTCCTTACGGAAATCTTTTTGATCCGCTACCGAATCATACGCCGCGATCTCCTCTGTGGTGTGCCGCAGGGTCTCCTCAAATAGGAGCGTTTCATCTTCAAACACCCCGATTTTCGTGGAAGTAGACCCCGGATTGATGACCAAACTCTTGTAGCTCATGTACGCCTCCTTTTTATAGTTTGTACAATAGATGCTCTTTTACTCCTCCATGAACGCTTTTGGGTCGCATCCAAATATATGTGATGGAGTCTCTTAGCTGCAAATCGCGGCTAATGCCATAGAATTGACCTTTGTTTCAAAGGTATCTGATCTGCTTGCCAAAATCACGGGAACTTTGGTCCCTGTAAGGATACAGCCGTTTTTCATCGGTACCAAATGTACCAATGCTTTGTAAACCAAGTTGCCTGCATGAATATCCGGGAAAAGCAGCACATCCGCGTCTCCTTGGATCTTTCTGTCTGTCGCGCCTTTGTGTTTGGCAGCTTCAGGATCAATCGCCAGATCCAATGATAATGGTCCGTCCACGATACACCCTTTTAATTTGCCCTCTTCGTTCATCTTGGTCAACTCTACCGCGTCCAGCGTCACCTGCATCTTGGGATTGACCACCTCCACCGCTGCAAGCGGCGCTACTTTGGGGCACTCAACTCCGCAAGCACGTGTTACCGGAAGAAGATTCTCAATAATATGCACCTTATCTTCCAATGTGGGGTATGTCATAAAGGCTACGTCCGCAAGGAATAAGAGCCTGTCCATCCCTACCAAATCAAATACACTCACATGAGACAACGCGCCTCCTGTGCGTAACCCAACTTCCTTATCCAATACACTTTTCAAGAAATTCTTGGTATCCAGCAATCCTTTCATATACATATCGACTTCACCGTCATGCGCTAATTTTACGGCTTTTCTGGATGCAAGAATATCGTCGGCCTCATGAATGATCTCATAATCCGACAAATCCATCTCTATCCCTTCTGCTACCGCACGGATCTTATCCCGATCTCCTACCAAAATCGCGTCGGCAATTCCTCTTTTCTTCGCTTCTCTGACGGCTTCCAGAACCGCTTCATCCTGCGCCACAGAAATAGCGACTTTTTTCATTTTACCCAAATTGCACTTCGCAACCATTTCCTCAAATCCGAGCTTCATTCTAATCTCCTCTACGTAAACTCATGCCCTTCTCGCTGATATGCTACCCAAGGCATTTTAACGCTGTGTCCTGTCCTTTGTTATCGATTTTTTCCGTAAAATCGTACCATACGAACCATGAAAATGCAACCTCGTTCGACGAAAAATGGCTATGATTTCATAGCATATAATAAGAAAGTACCATAATTAACCCATCGTGTAGACCATGTGCCAACCCTAAGGAAAGCAATGTGCAGTCTTTGATTTTCCATCGAAAAAGAGCATAAACGGCTCCCAATACGCCGGTTGAAATCACATTACTCATATGCAAGCTCCCCGGATAATGATAAAGGCCAAACAAAAGTGCAGAAATCCCCACCACCAACCAAGAAGAACCAAACACAATCCGTAACCTCTCAAAAAAGTATCCTCTGAAAATCAGTTCCTCCCCAAATCCCACACACACGATGTCGAACACGATATAAAACAATAAAATCGGCACGGTAGGAGCTTTCCAATTCAGCGCCATAGATTTTTCGCCCAGTAAAAGCGGCAATAGTACCCCTGTACAAAAGGTCAACGCAAATAGCCCCAACCCGATCAATACTTGCTTCCCGATATGTTTTCGTGAAAAGCCAAGCGTATTCTTTCCCCACTTCCCGGAGTAGAAAACCAAAATAGCCGCTCCTGCCATCCCCACATAAACGCCGGTCAATAGCATCATCCGCTCGGGAACGGTACGTCCCAAATCTACGATATCGCCGGAGCAGATCACAATGATCAATATGATGAAATAGACAAATGCTGCTTCCAAGAGGATAAATCCTCTTAAACTCTTTGAAACCTGCATATTACTCCTCCTCATTACGAATCGTCTAGTCACTGTCGTTCTATCGCTAAGCCTTTGCGGAATTTGTTGTTGATGAATTGCTTACGTATGCTTATCGCTCAGTTTACCATGAAATGTCACTTCTCACAATACATAAAAGGTACCGTCACCGCTGCTTTTTGAAGATTCACACGTGAAATGTAATTGTCTAATATATTGGCGATATAAATTGCCGAGAGTGTGATATACTGATATAATAAGCTCTGATTTAAAGATGTCTTTGTTCGTTGGAGGATCTATATGGAAATTAGATTAAACAATATTGGGATCGTCGCAGACTCGACGATCGCTTTGAATGGATTAACAGTGATCACCGGGAAAAACAATTCCGGAAAAACAACAGTAGGTAAGACGTTGTATTCTCTACTGGATGCAGTCCGGAATATTCATACAAAAGCCCAAAGAGATAGATGGTTTTATATTCGTAAACAATTAGAAAACGTAAGGAGTAAAATGGATGCCTTTCGGTTTTTCAGAAATTTACGTTCAAAATATTTGGAGGACTTAATTCCGGAATTTCCTGCACTACAGACTTTTATACAAAGAAACGCATTTTTAGCTATTCCCGATAAAGATATCGAAAATTTTGCACATACTTTACTTGAAGAGCTGCAGTCTCTTGAGGATTCCGTGCTGAAGGAAATCATCGATACTCACTTAAAAGAGAGCGAAAAAACTTTTGAATACTATTCTGAGATAGCTGTTCCTAATAAATTTGATGAGTCTTATGTTTCCCGTGTTTTTCCAAAGCAAAGAGCAGAAGCAATTTCGATCTTAGTCAAACTATTTGAAGATATGAATAAGGATATGGATCTCGTAGACTATACCAGAGAAAGTCTTAATCAGACGTTACGATTCGAATTTTGTAACCAAATTCAGCCGGTGAAACTTCACACGGATAAATCGGATATTGAATTGTATGATGGAGAGGAGACCTTTTTTAAGTGTACCATCAATAACGATAAAATAGTGAACGATGGTAAGCCTATTTATATGAAATCCCCCTTTAGACAGGTTTTTCTAATTGATGATCCTTTTGTTTTAGATGAAATCTCTATGAACGCAGAAAATGTGTTACGCTACACGAATCGAAGTTTTGAAGAGATAGACACAGATACAGCCTCGATCATGCATCGCAACAGGATCTATTCCCATAAAGAAAAACTTCAAATTGCTTTACGGTATTTTCAAAAGCCATCCATACTGGAACAGACTATGTTGGATAACTCTTTACGTGCAGTAAAGAAACAAATAGATCAAATTATGCCGGGGAGCTTTGAATTCTCTACGAATGGTGATTATTACATTCATGATGGTGCCAAACTGAAAGTTTCCAATTTGGCAACCGGTTCAAAAATGTTTTCTATTATTAAAATTCTTCTTGAAAAAGGAGAGATCAACGACACAACGGTCTTAATATTGGATGAACCGGAAGCTCACTTACATCCGCAATGGCAAAACGCTTTTGCGGAAACGATTGTGTTACTGGTAAAGGAACTAAACACGAATATTTTATTAACAACGCATAGTCCCAATTTTATGCTCGCCATAGACGCTTACATGAGGAAGTATCACATAGTAGAAAGAACGAATTTTTATCAAACAGATTTTTTGGATAATGGACTAATACAATATCGCTGTGTGAATAATGATTTAGGTATCATATATCAAGATTTCTTGGAATACCTTTCTCAAGTCAAAATGCTGCGGAATCAATATTTATCGGACACCGAATAACGAATTGATCGCAGCGATTCGTTTAAAAGCAATTGAAAGTTATATTACAATAGAAAAACAAGTATTGCCTCTTTGCATCACGTCCAAAACACAAAAACCATTGCGAATCATCTTTACAGTGGTGATAGACGAAGATGGAATCGACAGCATGGAAGAAACCTTAGCAGAACTTGCAGGAGTAAAGACAGTGAGAGATAATTATTTTTTCTCAATAAAACAAGCTCTGTCACGTTTGAATAAACAAACGAGTATGGATGGAAGTACATATTACTACGACGCAATTGAAGTTCTGTCTGCACAGGATTATTCCAATCAATTAAAACGTAGTATGTAGTTTTAAGCCAAACATATGAATGAACAATAAACCGCACTCGTCAGAAAAAATACAAAAGGAGGACATGGCGAAAGTGACAACGAAAGGGGTACTATCCGGCTTGTATCCGGAAAAGGTGTTTCAATTCTTCGAAGAAATTTGTTCGATTCCGCATGGGACGGACAACACAGATCGCATGAGCGAATACTTGACAGAGTTCGCTAAGCGAAAGGGATTGGCTTATGAAATGGATGAATGGGGCAATGTGCTGATTCGGAAAGAAGCCACGATCGGCTACGAAAATGCGCCGGGGTTGATCCTGCAGGCGCACATGGATATGGTCGCTGTGAAAAACAGTGGTGCCCGGATTGATCTGACTACTGAGGGGATTACTCCTTTGGTGGATGGCGATACCTTGCGCGCCAAAGAGACCAGTCTGGGAGGCGACGACGGAATCGGGATGGCATATATGCTGGCGATTTTGGATTCTTCAGACATTGCGCATCCGACGCTTGAGGCACTTTTTACGACTAGTGAAGAAGATGGCATGATCGGTGCAAGAAAGTTTGACGTTGCTTGGCTTGATGGCAAACAACTTCTCAATCTCGATTCAGAGGAAGAAGGAATCTTTTTGGCAGGATGTGCCGGGGGACACCGACTAGAAGTCAGAATTCCCGTGAAGTACCGCAAAATCAAAGGACCTCTGTGGGAGATTCGTGTGTCAGGTCTGACCGGAGGGCATTCCGGTACCGAGATACACAGAGGTGGCGCAAACGCGATTATCCTTTTGGGCAAAATCATTTTTCTTCTTCATTTTAGACGTAAGATCCAAATCTACGATATGTTTGGCGGAGACGCTGACAATGTCATTCCCAAAGAAGCGACAGCGCGAGTGATCATTAAACCTCGAGTGGAAACGAAAGTGTTGAAATTCATTGAAGAAATGAAGGAAACTTATCTACAAGAATTTGGGGAAACTGACCCGAATCTCAAAATTGAACTTCGTTCGCTTGTCAGCGTTGAAAGGAAAGATTGCTTGCGAAGAGATTCCGCAGAACGCGCCACGATTTACTTTGCGCACGTGATAAACGGCGTAGCCAGATGGAGCGGCAACGAGCAAGGCAATGTGATTACCTCTACCAATATGGGTGTTCTCACTATGGACAAGCGTAATGTCACATTAGGGCACGCGATACGAAGTATGCTTCCGGAAGATCGTGCCGACCAGACCGGAAAACTTGAGATTTACGGCATTCGCTCTTTAGCGATTCTATACGAAAAGAACCACTATCCCGAATGGCATTACCTGGAGAAATCCCCCCTGCGTGAGAAAATGGTGAAGGTATACGAAGAAATGTATGGGCATTCCCCTTCCATACAAACCATCCATGCCGGTCTGGAATGTGGTATGTTCAGTTCCAGAATACGCGATCTGGATTGCGTTTCTATCGGTCCGACGATGATGGACGTTCATACCACACGAGAACGCTTGGATATCGCTTCTACCGGTCGCGTTTGGGAGTTTCTGATCCAACTATTGGCTGCACTCAAAGACAATCATGACGCAGAAGGATCATTAGCATGAAGATCGCTTTAACACAGATGAATATACAATGGGAGGAAAAAGAAGCGAACCTGCAAAAAGGCGAACAATTGGTCAAAGTCGCGTCTGAGCAAGGAGCTGATTTGATTATTTTCCCTGAAATGTCATTCACAGGGTACTCTATGAACGTGTGTAAAGTGGGAGAAGAAGATCCCTTGACACCCGATGTGGTGCGTGAATGGTCTGCGCGTTACCGGATCGCCATCATCTTCGGCGCAGTGACCAAACAGAACCATTCCGGGCAGTGGATTGGCAAAAATGTCTTGATGATGGCAACCGAAGGGCAGATAGTAGCGCGGTATGAAAAACTTCACCCTTTTTCCTATCAACGCGAAGATGCCTTCTATGAACGCGGCAACAATCTGTCCATGTATCAATACAAAGGGATATGGTTTTCCTTTTTTATCTGCTATGACTTGCGCTTTCCGCAGATCTTTCAAAGAGTGTCTGACATGGCGCAAGTCATCGTGGTGATCGCTAACTGGCCAAAAGAGCGAGTGGCACATTGGGAAATCCTCTTACAAGCGCGAGCGATTGAAAATCAAACCTATTGTATCGGCGTCAATCGTACCGGAGAAGGTGCAGGGATACTGTACCAGCCATCCAGTATGGCGTTTGATCCTTTTGGAAATTGGGTGAAAGCGGAGTCCATTCAAGATCTTTTGTTCATTGAAGTGGACGGCTCTTTATCTGACTTATACAAAAAGGAATTTCCACTCAAAAATGATCGCAGAACGGATTATGAAACGTTGACATACTAATACTCGTTAGCGTTCAAAATCACGCAAGCGAAAATGCCCTTGTGTATTTGGAGCCAGATTGACCAAAATCGTTTTCTCTTGATAACGCAAAGAAACGCACAAGGGAGCATAAGCAGTCAAGGTACATTCCACGAGAAGAGCATCTTTCCATACAATCGCTATCTGTGCGTTACCTTTGACACACAAGCCGTTCACTTGCCCATTCGTCCAAGCATTGGGAAGCGCCGGCAGCAGGTCAATGCATTGTAGGGTACTTTGTACGAGCATTTGCGCAATGGCTGCTGTCGCACCAAAATTACCGTCGATTTGAAATGGGGGATGACGATCAAATAAATTCGGATAGGTGGAGGTTGCGAAAAGCTGCGTTAAATTGAAGAAAGCAGCTTCACCGTCTCGTAATTTCGCATAGTGATTAATGATCCAAGCACGACTCCAACCGGTATGTCCTCCGCCGCTTTTGAGTCGGCGTTCCAATGTCGCGCGAGCAGCTGCGGCAAGCGCAGGGGTCTGATCCGGCGAAATCTGCTCGGATGGATACAAACCATATAGATGAGAAATGTGTCGATGCCCAGGTTCTACTTCTTCGTAATCCTCCATCCACTCTAACAGAGTACCGAGAGGTCCGATTTGGGTAGGAGGCAATTTTGCCAACATCCCTTGAAGTTGTAAGAGAAACGCACAGATATCCGTAACACCAAATTGCGCGAAAATGGCAACAGTCGCTTCCTCAAAAGAGTAGGTGGTGATATCAGACGACAACTCATTCCCAAGATGCTGCGCAGCGGACAAGCATTGCGTAAACAAATCTCTTAGGATCTGATTGTCCATGGTCACGCCATATGTATTGGCTCCTTCCTCTCCATTCGGTAGACGGAAGGTATTTTCCGGAGAAACCGAAGGGCAAGTGACTAAGAATCCGTCTTTTTCGATTAGAAAATCACAGAAAAACAACGCACTTTCACACATTACTGGAAAATATTCTTTCAAAAAATCTTGATCAAGCGTGTATTCATAGTGCGTCCACAGATGCGTACAAAGCCAAGCAGCTCCCATAACCCAATATGTACCCGGAATCCACTGATCTTGCGGCGCAGTATCTCCATATATGTTGGTGTTGTGATGACAAACAAACCCTCTACAACCATACATTTCTTTGGCAGTACGCCGCCCATTCGGAATCATTTTGCGCAACAAACGAAAGAGCGCAAGATGGCATTCAGAAAGGTTGGTACTTTCCGCCGGCCAGTAGTTCATTTGCGTATTGATATTGATGGTAAACTTACTATCCCAGGGTGGTAGAAAGTCTTTGTTCCATAGACCCTGCAAAGTAGCCGGCAGTTCTCCGACCGGGCTGCTACAAGCAATCAATAAATACCGACCATACGCAAAGTAAAGGTTCACAAGTTCTAGCCCTACCTCTCCTTGCGCTGCCAAAGAAAGGAGCTTGTCCGTGGGGATCCGATCGTCCGAAGGATGTTCATCTTCCAACATAAGGCTGACACGATGATAATAATGGTGATAAGCTGCCAAATGACGATCCAAAAGCAACCGAAAGTACGCAGAGGGAGTAGATCCTTCCTCTAGTTGTACTTTTTCATACACAGAATCAAATAACGCAGTTGAATCGGCTTCCTGCGAAGAAATGTGATACGAACTATTTGCGCTAAACAACAGGAGAACCTCATCTGCTTGTTCTACACAAAGCGTTTCTCCGATCACGCTTATTTCACCGCCGTTTCCATATGCTTTGATCATCATGCCAAAATCAGAAGCACCTTTCCCTAAATTACCATAAAGCCACAACCCATTGTCATCGACTTGCCGTATTCCATCGAAGTATTTCCCGCGATCTAAAGTAATGGATAAATTCAGCTTCCCTAACGAGTCAGCGTTTAACAATACAGCCATACAGTCGTCTTTCATAGAAATCAGACTTTGGCGAATATAAGTCACACCATCAGCGGTAAAACGCACCGTGTGCAGAGCGTCGTCCAGATTCAAAGAGCGTTCATAATGGGTTATTTCACCCATAGGCGCAAATGCAAGCCACACATCTCCAAGAGTCTGATAGGGAGACATCCAAGAAGGACACCCAGAAAGAGACAAGTGCATAAGCCGTTGCGCTTCCGTGATCCGACCTGCCAAAAGCAGTTCACGAATCTTAGGTAGACGATCCAACGCATCAGGATTGTTGCGATTCGATGGAGCACCATTCCAAATGCTTTCCTCATTGACTTGAAACCGTTCTTGTTGCGCACCGCCAAAAATCATCGCGCCAAGCCTACCATTCCCAAGAGGGAGGGCTTCTTCCCATTGTGTTGCGGGACTCTCATACCACAATCTAGACATCATCACTCCTATCAACGCCTGAACGTTCGCAGTTTGTGCCGTTTGCGTATAGTAATCGTTTCCGCAAGCTTTATAACATGCTCTATGTCGCTTTGTCAATCGATTTTGCGAGGTCAAAAATCCGTGGGTAATTACAATTCACGCGTTCGCCTGAATCGTACCCACAATCCCCTCCACGATTCGTATATTTACAATTATCTGACGAATCTGCTATAATGTCAAAAGATAACCGCTTTTGATTTTATCCACTCAAGCAAACGAATTTCATCGAATAGAGAGGGGCAGACATGGAAGAAAAGATAGAATCTATTGCGAAGAGCATACATTTTGCACATAGTCGACGCGAAGACCTGCTGTTTCAAGCAATGCTTCGAGATAGCTTGTGGTTATACTTCATCAATATTTCTGACGGAATTATCGAATTCTTCTCGATGGGAGAAAAAGGACTCGGAAGATTCGAACCCATCGGTATTCAATTTCCGACCCCGTATGACGAATACTTAAAATATCGCAACCAAACGTGCGTACTGCCGCAATACCGCGAAAGTTACCGCGAAGTACTCAATCCCAAAGCATTAATGGAATATTGCCACGCAGGACATGAGTATTATGAAACGGAAATCGAGATTTACTCGTTGCAAGGCAAACGTGTATGGGTAAGGATTCGCGTTTGCTTCCAAGAAAGTGAAGAGACCCATCACTTGTACGGCGTTACCTTCGTTAAAGAGATTACGGAAGTGAAAGTACTGCAAGAAAAGCAATTTCGTTCCTCGACCATGTTGGAAGCACTGACGAATCCTTTTATCGTCATATTATACTGCGACCTTCGAAATGGTACGATTTGGGTTGAACGTTCCGAAGGAGGTATCCTCCCTCAAGGAGAAGAACTAACGAGCGATTACTTTACTCTCATATCTTCCTATATAAAAGAGCATATTGATGAAAAAGATCAAAACAGAGTCCTAATGGAGACTTCTCGCGAACATACGCTCAAAATATTGCCCAAACAAAACATAGAATTGGTCTGGCAAGAAAAAACGAAGCGATCGGATGGTATTGCTCGGTATATGCGCTGTCTTATCGCACCGGGTATCATCGAAAACGGAGAAGTCGTGACGTTTGTTCACGCGATACAAGATATTACCGCCCAAAAGCATAGAGAGCAAGAACGGAACCAAATATTGCAAAACGCACTCTCTGTCTCAAAGCAAGCCAATCGTGCCAAAACAGATTTCCTTTCAAGAATGTCTCATGACATCCGAACACCGATGAATGCGATTATCGGTATGACTGCCATCGCAGCGGCGCATTTGGAAGATCGTGATAAGGTGAGCGATTGTTTGGGCAAGATCACCTTATCCGGTAAACATTTATTGTCTTTGATTAATGAAGTGCTAGATATGTCTAAACTCGAAAATAACAAACTTGAACTATCTCTCGATACCGCCAACTTACGCGAATTGCTGCAACAAATGGTTTCCATGCTCAGAGAGCTAATCGCAGAAAAGAATCAGACGATTACCTATCAAATGGAACATTTAGAGCACGAAGATGTCGTGTGTGACGAAAGCAAGATTCGCCAGATTCTCATGAATTTACTTTCCAACGCGATCAAATATACCCCGGAAGGTGGTCATATCAAGGTCATCCTACGAGAAATTCCCATGAAACGACATGATTATAGTGAATTTTTGTTTATCGTCGAAGACGATGGGATCGGTATGTCTCAAGCCTTCTTGGAGCGTATTTTTCAACCATTTGAACGAGCGGAAGATACTCGTATCAACAAGATCCACGGCACCGGTCTGGGAATGGCTATTGCACAAGGGATCGCTGCTGTTATGAGCGGAGAAATCACCGTGAAAAGCGAAATCGGTGTTGGCAGCTGCTTTACCTTTTCCGTACCGCTCCAGTTGGAAAACAAAGTCGGAAGATTACCGGAAGATGTCCTCAATCTACCTGTTTTGGTAGTGGACGATCAAGAAACAGACTGCCAAATGGCTTGCGAAGTATTGGATCGAATCGGTTTAAAGGGTGAATGGGTCACATCCGGAGAGAATGCTGTGAATAAGGTGGTAGAACGTCACGCAAAAGGGGAAGAATATTTTACCGTTTTCCTTGATTGGAAGATGCCCGGGATGGACGGCATTATGACAGCGAGAGCCATTCGTGAGAAAGTCGGTCAAGATGTCCCGATTATCATCTTAACAGCCTACGACTGGTGTGATATTGAAGACCAAGCGAGAGCAGAAGGGGTCAATGACTTCCTATCAAAACCCATCAGCGAATCCAAACTCTGCCATACGATTGAACGCTTTCACAGACCGACACCATCACAGCTCAGATCCGAAGAACTTCCGGATTTCTTCCGTGACAAAAGACTTCTTTTGGTGGAAGATAATGATTTGAATGTGGAAATCGCGAAAGAAATGTTGGAGACATTTGGTATCCAAGTGGATGTGAGTGAAAATGGTGCAGAATCCTTACAGATATTGCAAGAATCATCGCCTCATACTTATGATTTGATTTTAATGGATATCCAGATGCCGATCATGAACGGTTACGAAGCGACCAAACAGATCCGTCATATGGAAAGGGAAGATCTTAGGGAGATTCCTATCGTCGCAATGACAGCGGATGCATTTGCCGAGGATGTCAGAAGAGCGCTGGACGCAGGAATGAATGGGCATATCGCCAAACCATTGCAAGTAGAAACAGTCAAAGAGGTTTTGCAAAAATGGATCTAAACAGGCATAAGCAGATACCCTCTCTGATATATTAATAAAAAGCGGATTCAACCTCTTATGTGGAAAAGCTTCCGTATAAGTAGGGTAAAGAGGGCATTTGACACAGAAATTAGAAAATGTTTTGAATTTAGCATTGGAAACGCCTGAATCGGTACGTCTCAAAACAGATAATCTAAACGTCGGATACCAAAGCAATACCAGAACATGGGAATTGATCGTCAAATATCATGGTTCTTTAGATGAACTTGAAGCCTATGGGATCATTGTGGAGTATCTCATCCCCGGGTATGGTATCCTCACCGTTCCGGAGAATTTGGTGGAGACAGTGTCCGGATGGGAGCAAATTGAATATATCGAAAAACCAAAGCGGTACTATTACACCATCGAAGACGCCAAATCCACTTCCTGCATATCTTCCGTTGAAACGAGAGAGCCATTCTTATCAGGGGAAGGTGTACTGATTGCCGTTTTGGATTCGGGGGTGCGTGTGAATGAAATGGCGAGCACCATCGGAATACGATCGGTAGATCAAAAAAGCAGGGAGGAATAAACAGGATGGCTTTTTTTCGCAATCTGCGGGAAGAGATCCGTATTATCAGAGAGAGGGATCCGGCAATTCATTCTTCAATGGAAGTATTCTTGTATCCAAGTTTTAAGGCAATGCTACATTATCGCTTCGCACACAAACTGTATCTAAAAGAACATTTCTTCTGGGCGAGGTATATTTCACAGCGCGGCTCAAGAAAGAGTGGCATTGAGATCCATCCGGGTGCCAAGATCGGGAAAGGATTCTTTATTGACCATGGACAAGGGGTGGTGATCGGAGAAACGACCATCATCGGGGACAACGTGACCATGTATCAAGGTGTCACGCTGGGGGGCAACGGCAAAGAGCATGGCAAGCGCCACCCAACGATCGGAGACAACTGTATGATCAGTGTCGGCGCAAAGGTGCTTGGTTCTTTTACCATTGGTAACAATTCCAAAATTGGTGCGGGAAGCGTCGTCTTGCAGGAGGTGCCGCCCAACTCTACTGTGGTTGGGATCCCCGGGCGCGTCGTCAAGCGCGGAAATCAAAGTTTGCCGCAAGAAACGATGAACCATTCCGATTTACCGGATCCCGTGAAAGAAGATATCGCCTCACTACGTCAATCCAATGTAGAATTGATTAATCGTTTGTTGGATGTGGAGCGTGAATTGCGGATGCTCAAAGCGGATGCCCAAAAACAGCGAGAGTAAAAACGAAACTATTTGCTCGAAAAACGTTACAATTCATGCGTTCGCCGATCTACGTTTCAAAGGTATGTATCCCGGACGAACCGCACAGAGCCGAGGGGAGTTTTGGGTGTTAGACTCTCTGAGCGTTCCGATGAGCCCATGACAGTGAAAATGCGCGCACAAGCAAGCGCTCATTTTCACTTGGTCTCATCTCCACAGAACGTATAACACCCAAAACTCCCC
>JAISHZ010000336.1 GCA_031262285.1 Lachnospiraceae bacterium
TTTCGCGAAGATTGCCGCAAACTCCTGCTCCCTCTCATTTGCGTACCAGAAAGAAAAATCTCCGTCCTCCACTCTGTTCCACTGACTGGCTTTCAACAAAATGATATTCCCAACATCAAAACCTTTTTGACCGTAAGTCCAAACGTTGCGCGCAGCATCATATTCACCATTGATGACGATATAGTCCGGCATTCCATCAAGCCTTATGAGCCAATCCGATGGCAACTCATCGCCGAATGGAAACCATGAAGAGTAACTGCTGAGGGCAATTCTACGCTCTTCTATGATGTTACACCACCCCTGCGGCTTGCCGTGGTACGTAACCGTTAAGGTACGAAAACCACCGGTTATGCTGTATTCATTGCAATGGTCCGCAAAAGTCGGTTGCCAATCCCGCGTTTTTGATAATTTGGCAGGCGCATCAGCGTCAATGTTGTCAAAGCTCATCTTATCACTTAACGAGAAGCGTAGTTCATCCATGCTCGATTCGAACTCCACTGAGCATATCGCGAACAACTCCTTGGTCGAATCATTGAAACTGAGATTCATCGTATTCATTGTTGTTTCTCCTTCATAACTTATGGTGTCGTACAATTATAACACATTTTCTCGTAATGTGTAATGTTGAATTCGTAACAATCCGTAGCCCGTAGCCGTAGGTATCAGGCTTTTGACACCCATTCGATACTGTGAGAGAACAAAAGAGTTGAACGGATTACGAAAAATGAGATTGGCTATGACCCAAATTCTATAATGAACCCTCGATCACAATCACCCGATCGCATAAGGCAAGCGAACTTTTTCTGTGCGCCACCACTATGATGGTCTTATCCTGACCGATATTGCCAATAACGTCTTGAATCATGCTTTCGCTATATTGATCCAGTGCGCTGGTGGCTTCATCGAGAATGAAGGTGTCGACATCTCGTAGAAATAAACGAGCTAGAACAAGGCGCTGTTTTTGTCCGCCGGATAATTTGATACCGCGTTCGCCGATGACGGTATCCAAACCTTTCGGCAAGCTTTTCACGAAATCCCAGATAAAAGCTTTTCTACAAGCATCCTCAAGCTCATCACCGGTTGCATTGGGCTTTGCATAATACAAGTTTTCTTTGATAGAATCGTCAACCAGGATGTTATCCTGCATCACAAAACCGATATGTTGATACAAATGATCGGGGTGTATTTTTTGTATGGGTATCCCGGAAAGAAGCACCTCACCGGAGGTGGGATGTAGGAAGCCGAGCATCAGTTTTAACGCAGTGGTTTTACCCGCGCCGCTTTTCCCGACGATCGCCACTCTTTCGCCCTTCGAGATGGCAAAAGTCAGCTCTTGCAAAATAGGTTTCTCCGACCCCGGATATGTAAAGGTTACATCATGAAACACAACATCACCATTGCCATTCGGATAATCAAATCCTCTTCTATGTTCGACGGCTCTATACAATTCAAAAAGCAAGCGTTCACTCTTTGGTTTTGCGGTTAAAACCTCTGCATCCGCTTTGGAGAGTGATTCTAAAGCGCCGGAAAGCAGCGCTTAATATTGCATAAACACGAGCAGAGACCCAATCTCAAAACGTCCGGCAATGATCGCGATACCTCCGAAAAAGTAAAGACCAAATTGCATCAAAAATTCTTCCTTGATTTTGGGGATGATGAGAACTCTCGCAACCCAATAATTGATCCATGTACCAAAATAGATGGCAAAGTTGTGAATGTGCCGGACAAATAACCGCTCTTCGTGTTTTTGCATATTCAATGCTTTTATTTCCCGCCATCCTTGTACGGAAGCATGAAGCCAACTAGACATTTCCTGATCATTTTCGCGCTGCCTATTTTGCACAATGGCTTCACGTTTGGCGATGCTATGATCGAGCCAAAATGTGAAAGGGATACCCAATAAAGCAAAGAGAGCCAGTCGCCAATGAATGAGAAATAAAAGCACCGCCGAAACTATGAAGGTCACATAGTTTGTGATATAGACGATGGTTTGTTTACCCGCATAATCGGCAATACATGCTGTATCATCTTCCAGTCGCATCTTCATGTCACCGACACTCTGCGTATCATATTCCACAAAATCTCGTGAAAAGTATCCTTGCATGATTTTCATTTTCGCTCGAAATGTCACGCGATTCACCAGACGATTGGAGCAATAGTTGTTTGCATAGGATAGTAGCATGTTTACGATAAATATGCCGACATATCCAAACACGACGAATGGCATAAGAGTTAACTGTTTCAACACAATGACACGATCAATGAATAATTTATAAAAAAGCGGTTGAATAAATCCAAACGCCATGATGAATAACCCAATAAAACCTTTCATCAATAAAAACCGATTTACGCCGGTGGCAAATGGTCGCAGCATTCTCAGCATGGTGAGTCTATATTTGATTTTAGATAGCACTTTTCGCCTCCTTTACCGCAAATAGTGTGCGAAAACGCTCACTGTTCTCTTTTAAGTCGTATGGGTCGCCGATTTCTGCAATACGCCCATCTTCCATCATGGCCGCACGATCACACAGCATCACAGCACTTTGTCTGTGAGCAATCACGATCGATGTCCGACCAGTTAAAACGGATTTCCATGCTTGATGAATCTGCTCCTCCGTCTCATCATCCAGTGCGCTGGTAGCCTCATCGAAAATAATGATTTTAGGATCTTTGAGATAAATACGTGCGATGGCAATACGCTGTTTTTGCCCGCCGGAAAGACCCAAGCCGTCAACGCCA
>JAISHZ010000304.1 GCA_031262285.1 Lachnospiraceae bacterium
TATAGCACTCCCCCGAGAACTTTGACAAGTTCCCGGATAAAAGCAAAAACCCTCTTCATCGTAAGAGGATTTGTTGCTTGTTTTTCCCATGCGCTTATGCTAATCTTATGGCATAAAAAAGGCGTATCCGTAGTGTATTGACAGCCCAAATGGAGGGAATGGATCAGTGATGATGAACATAAAGCTTCCCATTGGAATAGAAAACTTTGAAAAAATGCGAACATGTGGATTTTATTACGTTGATAAAACCAGTTTCATCAAAGAACTGCTTCATAGCTGGGGTGAAGTGAATCTGTTTACCCGCCCTAGGCGGTTTGGCAAATCCCTTAACATGGATATGTTGAAAACTTTTTTTGAAATCGGATGTAAACCCGAACTGTTTGCCGGATTAGAGATCGCAAAGGAAACCGATTTGTGTCAAGCATATATGGGGAAGTTTCCGGTCATTTCAATTAGCTTAAAGGGGGCGAATGGGAATGATTTTGAAACAGCCCGCGACATGATGTGTTCCATCATCGGAAGCGAGGCCATGCGCTTCCAGTTCCTTCAAGACAGCATTCGATTATCCGACAAGGAAAAAGAGGCATATGATCAGTTGACAACGATTGGCAAAGGAGACCAAGGGTGCTTCTATATGCCAAACGCTGTTCTTATGTCCTCATTGCGGGTTCTTTCCGAACTACTCCATAAGCATTACGATCAAAAGGTAATCCTCTTGATAGATGAATATGATGTTCCGTTGGCAAAGGCATTTGACAAGGGCTACTATGATGAAATGGTTTCCTTGATTCGTGGCATCTTTTGAGATGCATTAAAAACGAACAGTAGCATGTATTTTTCTGTGCTGACCGGGTGCCTGCGCATCTCAAAAGAAAGTATCTTCACTGGTTTGAACAACCTGAAGGTTTTAACGATTTCGGATGTAAAATTCGATGAGTACTTTGGTTTTACCGACCGAGAAGTCAAAGAACTTTTGGAATATTACGATCTCCCAGAGTTTTATCCTACCATAAAAGAGTGGTATGACGGATACCGGTTTGGTAACATGGATGTATACTGTCCTTGGGATGTAATCTGCTATTGCGATAAGCTTCTCTCGAATCGGCGAGCACAGCCGGAAAAATACTGGATAAACACGAGCGGCAATGACATCGTACGCCATTTCATTGAAATGGCGCAAGGCAACACCAAGGGTGAAATTGAATCCTTGATCGAAGGCAAGCCCGTTACCAAGGAAGTAAGACAAGAACTGACCTATCGCGATTTGTACGCTTCTGTTGAAAATATATGGAGTGTGCTGTTTACCACAGGATATCTGACGCAGAGAGGCGAATCGGATGATGAGAAATTCAATCTGGTCATTCCGAATAAGGAAATCAGAAGCATATTTGTCAGTCAGATCGCAGAGTGGTTCCAAAGAACCGCTAGACAAGACGGAGCGACACTTCATGCGTTTTGCAAAGCCTTTCAAGCGGGAGATGTGGATGCGGTGGAGAGGCAATTCCAAGCTTATTTAAAGAAAACGATCGCAATCCGGGATACTTTTGTGCAAAAAGAGAAGAAAGAAAACTTCTATCACGGCATATTGCTGGGACTGTTGGGCTTTGCGGAGACTTGGTATATCTCATCCAATCATGAGTCGGGCGAGGGTTACAGTGACATTCTGATAGAAATCGTGGATGATGACATCGGTATCGTGATTGAAGTAAAGTATTCACAGAATGACAATTTAGAAGCAGACGCCAAGGCAGCACTGGTACAGATTGAAAAAAATAGCTATCAGGAACGTTTTTATGATGACGGAATAAAGACCATTCTAAAGTATGGTATTGCCTGCTATAAAAAACGCTGTAGAGTTTTAATGGCAAAAGAGGTCAGCGATCATTGACCTCTACGCTTCGAACCATGCATCGGTTTCCACAGAAGACTACTGTGGTTTTATCACTGGTTTTATTACTGGTTTTATCACTGGTTTCCTCTGGACATATTATATGGTTCATTGTCGAATAAAGAGCGTATAAAAGAATATTGACTTCCAAAAGAATCCATGATATAAAAAAGCAATCAATAGATGAAAGGAAGCTCGCCGCAATGGTTATTTGCCTAGATGTTACAAATAAACAGCAGCAACAGCAACTCGTAGCCAATGACGACGGGCTTTTGTTGTTGCATTCATAAATAGCAGATAGAGAACACGCTATGAGAATCAACCGCCAAAGTCCATAATGGATTTTGGCAGTTTTTATTTTGAGAGGAGAAAACGATTATGAACGAAAACAAATCAGTAAGACCTAATTTTCCGAAAAGAGCGGTGATAACCGGAGGCATGCCATATGGGGAAAAGGAGCTGTATTTTCATCATGTCGGCGGATATTTTGTTCACGCTGATATATTTGCACGTTTTATGCGTGATCGGATTGGCGCTGAAAATGTTTTGTTTGTTTCGGGCATTGACTGTTACGGAGCCGGAGTGATTCTTGGGTACGAAAAAGCGAAAGAAAACGGCTTTGCAGGTAGTTTATCAGATTTTGTACAACACAATCATGATAAGCAAA
>JAISHZ010000067.1 GCA_031262285.1 Lachnospiraceae bacterium
AATAATATCACAAACAACGACACATGATCTTCTCAAATGTCACCCCACCTGACCATCGAACAGCGGGATGTGACCTTTGGGGATTGCACATGGAGAATGTTGGAAATACAGGATGGACACCGGGAACTCTGACGAAACCCTACGATTCCAAAACACCAAAACGTCACGATGACATTTTGGATGGTACAGAGAAAAACTGATGAAATGAAAAGAAATGGTGGGTTGAACGTGTTGAAGGCAAACGATATGGTCGCTGACAAGTCAACGAATGATTGGGTTATCATGCGTTCTGGTTGCTAGCGACAAGTTTATCAGTGAAGAGCATTCTACATGGAGGCAGCCTAATGCTTACAATTGAAACCATAGACACCACCTGCATAGGTTGCTTCGAGCAGCTTGCGTCAAGCGGCGGAATCTGCCCCAACTGCGGTTATAATGAAATATAAAAAACCATTCGCTTGGGACACTTGCTCTATGTGCTGTCAGATGATGTCTTATATTATTGAAGCAGCGCTTCCGGGTCATGATGAAATATGTAACGAAACAGTCGATCTTTTGTGTTCCTTTCTACGATTGGTTCTTCCATATCTCCGGTCAAAAATACCTATTCACATCTGGCAAAACGCCTTATTTTCTGCGAACTTCTGTGAGTCAAGATTTTCTTTTGCTGTTTCAGGTTGTAAATGTAAATGGGGAAAATAAGCGGTGAAAAAAGGTTGAATCTATACTTCCCATATGTTAGTATTTTCTTAACCAATACGATCATTCACACATAGGGAGATTCGCTTTGTCAAATAAAACCGAGCAAATAATAACGTCCGACACAGCACACAAACCGCTCCCAATCGGCATTTCTGATTACAAGGAAGCCGTAAGCGATTATTATTATGTGGACAAAACGCTCTTGATAAAAGATTTTCTGGATACCATACCGAAGGTCTCTCTATTTACTCGTCCTCGTCGTTTCGGAAAGACCTTGAATATGGATATGCTTCGCGTGTTTTTTGAAAAGACCAAAGAAGATACCTCCGTGTATTTTCAAGATAAGAAAATATGGGGTTGTGGCGACAAATATCGCAGCCATCAAGGAAAATACCCTGTCATCTTTTTAACCTTTAAGGATTTGAAATTTCATACATGGAACGAAACGTTGGAAAAGATGAGAAGTATATTGGCGAATGAATTCGCACGACATGGAACGATCCTATCAAATTCTATTCAAAACGATTTTGATCTAACTTACTATCAAAAAATCACGAACAAAACGGCAACCGAAGTTGAAGTAACCGACGCGCTATCATTGTTATCTCGCGTACTTCATGAATGCTATCAAATAGCACCTATCATGATCATCGATGAATATGACACACCGATTCAACAAGGTTACCTATCCGATTTCTATGAACATATTATTTTTTTTATGCGTAATTTATTTTCCGGCGGATTCAAGGATAATCACCATCTTTCCTACGGCTTTATGACCGGCATTCTTCGCGTCGCGAAAGAAAGCATTTTCAGCGGGATGAACAATTTAAGAATCAATTCCATCATGGAAAATCGATATAGCTCGTATTTTGGTTTTACAAAGGAAGAAATCCGCCATATCGTAAACGACTATCATCTATCAGATAAATTTGATGAGATCTGCTCTTGGTATGATGGCTATCGCTTTGGCGATGAAGATATTTTCAATCCTTGGTCGGTGCTAAACTACCTCGACAACAATGCTACCCCCGGTACCTTCTGGCAATCGACCGGAGATAACAGCATTATCCGCCAGATTGTCGCGTCCGCTGACGAGGATACCACAGATCATCTTAGGCGTTTGATGAACGGCGAATCCATTTCTGCTTATGTTGACATGTCCGTCATATATCCGGAAATACAGCAAAATCCCTCGACGATATATAGCTTCCTACTGGCAGCGGGTTATCTGAAACAAATAAAACAGCAAACCGCGTACAATGGAGACTATATTTGTGATCTTGCCATACCGAATCAAGAAATCGGTCGTATATTTGAAAAGGAGATTCTATCGGCACTTTCTGCGACGATTTCTCAATCGACAGCTGCAACAATACGACAAGCCATGAAGCAACAAGACATCCCGACCATTGAAAAAAGTCTGCGGAAGTTCCTTCGGGAAAGCATCAGTTCATTTGATTATGCGCAAGAGACCTTTTATCATGGGTTGTTGTTGGGTTTGACTGCTGTGATGAATAACTTATATCGGGTAACATCTAACCGCGAGTCCGGCATGGGAAGATATGATATTCAGTTAAAACCCTTGGACCCAAAGTTACCCGGCATCCTAATCGAAGTAAAAGTGCTTCCCTCAAATACGCCGCCAAATACGGTAAACGATATGCTAAAAGAATTATCGCAAACGGCATTGATCCAAATTGATCAAAAAAATTATGCAGATGATATGCGTAAAGATGGGATGAAACAAATTTTGAAAATAGGCGTCGCTTGCTATCATAAAGATGTCGTGATCAGCAGTGTTTTAGAAGGAAATACTCATGGATAGAATGCTTGATAAATCAATTGCGCCCACACTAAGCGACATCGAAGCCTTTCTTGGCTCACAAAGCTATGATCGCATGATGACCTTAGAGGAATTTTTACAGGATCATTATG